>CAYMHX010000019.1:0-19007 GCA_964390325.1 uncultured Roseburia sp.
CATGTTCTTACGCAGCCAAACAGCAAGTGTTTGGCTGACGTGTGAAAAGTAACAATCAAACGGCAAAATTTTAATTTTCCTGCACAGGTTTAGAAGTCAGTCCTGTACTTTCTGATGATTTTTCTGATGTATCTTCGATTCCTAAGTTTTCGATTTCACTATTTCCTGTTTCTTCATTATTTTCACTTATATTGCCATCTATATTTTCATTTGTTCCAGTTTCGTCCGTAGTAAGCATATTGATTTCCATTTCTAAATTCAATAAAGAATTTTTTAAATCCTGTATCTGCTCAGACTGTTTTTGCTCACTTTCCTCTAATTGTTCTATTCTTGTCTGTAATTCTGCGATATCTTTTGTTCCTGTATTTTTACTTTTTCCAATCCATATGCCTGCTGTCAAAAGAATAACGGCTGTAATGATTGCACAAAGTGCTATGACAAGATACTTGATACGGTCTTCCTTTTGTTCTTTTTGTTCTTTTTGTTCTTTTTCTTCTGTTTTTTCCTCTTTTTCGGACGTTTTTCTCTGTTCATAAGATTTTGTTTGTCCATAAGATTCTTCTGCCAAATTCACTACTTTTACCCCTTGACTTTTTTTACAATTCCATTCCAATTCCTGCTCCCTATACAGCTCTAATAATTTTCCACAAAATTCCTTTGAAAATCTTTGTGTCAATTTATTCGATATTTCTTGGATATAGCCTTTCACATCTCTTTTTTCTTTTTTACAAATAAATTCAATTGTGCACAATACATATGCTACAATATCTTCCTCTGCTTCTTTTCCATAAAAATCCTTTATTTCCGGACTCATTTTTCCCATATTAACAATTTTATCACATACAACTGCCGAAAAATGAATTTTTCTAAAAGGGTCACAATAACTGTAAATGACATCTAACAGTAAATGTATCATTGCATACTTTATCTTGACATCCAATTTCCACTCCGAATTTTTTAAAATTTCATCAATAGGGTCAACAATAAATGCATTGATAAGCGTTTCATTTAACTCTCTGCTTCTTTCAAGCTCTATTCCCTTTCTTTTATATCTTTCACAAACAGTTACTAATTCTGCAAATTTCTGATAAACCTGATTCTTCCATTCTTCTCTTGCTTTATTATGATTATAATATTCTCCCAATCCCTCTTTCAGTTCTAAATAAAGCCCTTCTTTTAAAATTGCTTTCTGTCGGAAAGTATCATATTCGCTTATTATAACACGAATATCTTCTTCTATAAATATTTCACAAAAGTTTTCAACTACACTCATTTTTACGTTCCTCCCATGTCTTAAAAATATGCTTTCTAGTCATATATTTTTCTAATAATTCACCTCCTGCATTTTCTGTTTTAATTAAAATTGATGTAACATCAAGGTTAGAAAATCTCGGATGTAAAAAAATTTCTCCATCTTCTTCATAGACAATTTTTCCTGACTGATATAAATCAAATTTTTCATCTGTCAATAAATAAATTCTATTTTCAATCTCTACATCTCTAAACTGCTCCACTTCTACTAACCTTTGTTCTAAAAGTGCAAGCCCCATAAACCATACATGCTCCAAACTATGTGGTCTGCTCTTTTCACAAGGTGTTTTATAATAAATCGAAGTATCTTCTGTGAAAACTTCAAATTCCTTTACGCTTAAAGAAGGCGTTTCATATACATAAGCAATTTGTATTTCCGAATGCTTTTTACATTCTGTTTTTAACTGCTTTTGAAGTTCTTCTAGCATTTCATTTATCGGACTCTTTTTTTGACGGCTTAAATCATGATAAATGCAGACAACAATATTTAACATTTTTTTGTCCGAACTCTTTTTCCCTATATCCTGATACCTATTTAACGGCATTTTTTCCTCTCATTCTAAAATGTTTTATAGTTTATCTATTTTTAGACACCGAACACTGATTTAAAATTCTTCTTACGGTATTCTCTACCCTTTTACTTGCTTCATCCAAATCTCCATTTAAAAGAGTTTGCAAGGAATACATTCTTGCTAAATTCTTTCCTTCTCCATCGTTGACTCCTTCTCCATTTACCATCCATATCATCGGCTCAAATTCGTCTGTATAAGTATAAAATTCTGCAAACCGTACACCCTTATTCCAATATCCGTCCTGTTCCTCATCTGTAAAATCAGGAAACATATCATCATCCATAGGCATAGAATCGGAAAAGAAAAACAGTCCTCTTTCAGCATTTTCTTCTCCTGCATTTTGAAGTACACGCATTCCTTCTGTAATAGCTCCTGTTAAATCCTCTTTCCCATTATCACTTCCACCCGAAAATCTGATATTTCTAAGAGCTTGCAAGAATTCATCTTCCGAACGAGTAAAATACTCTCTATTTGAAAAGGTCTTAATTTCCACATCTTCATTAAATAATGTTAAACCGTATTGAATTTCAACATCTCTGTATTCCGTTTTCTTATATTTCAACTCTTTCATCATTGTTTCCATAATATAAAATACTTTTGGAAAGACAGTTGTAAAAGAAATCGTTTTGTCCATGATAAACTCAATATAAAGCTTTTTGCGAATATCCGTTTCATATGCAGATATTCTTTTCTCTACTTCCCTTCGATATTCATTACGGCGTTCCTTTAAACGCGAAGGAACGTATGTTCTAATTTCCTCTTGTTCCTCCACCTGTGCTATTTTATCATCTTCTATATCTTCATGTAAATCAAATGAGTCTTCTTCCAAGATTTCTTTTTGGATTTCCCCTATCACTTCTTCTTCCAAAGGATTTTCTAATACCTTCGCTTGGATTTCTTCTTGCATTTCCTCCGCTTGTTCGTCTTCTTCCAGCTCTATATCTCTAAATGGGTCTCTTTCATACGAAAATCCATTTGCTTCTTGTTTTCCTTTGTTTCTTCTTCTCTCTAACAATCCACTAAACTTTTTTTGTCTTTTCATAGTTCCTCCTATTTTTCCCTTTCATTTATTCAAAATAACGAATGGAAAATTTCATTTTCATATCTCCTGCTTCAAATATATCTCCAGAATGAATTTCAAAATCATTTCCTTCACGATTGCGTACCAGTTCTTTTCCTTGCAAGGCTGGAATATAATAAATCACATTTTTGATATTGTAGATGGTCATAATCAATTCTCCATCATTTATAATTTTTTGCATACTATATTTCAATAAACGAACTCCCGTTTTTTCTCCTTCTTCTGAAAGCAATTTCCAAGAAACCATTGGTGCTTTTTTTATATTTCGTTCTTCCGGTTCTTTTAACAATGGCATCTTATCCAATTGTAAACAACGTTCTTGTTCTTTTAATGAACCATAATATTCTCTTAAAAATCCTCTCATATCCAAAATAATTTCTGAAATGGTTTGATAACGCTTATTCGGATGTTCACACATTTTTTCGATTATCTTTAATAATTTTGCATATTTCGGACTTTGATATCTCTCATCAAATCTGCTTTTATCAAGCCCAAAACCAATTTCAAGTTCTACACAATATCTTGGACAACTACGGAAATTAGAAAAATAACAGGGAACAGCTTCCGTTTCTTTACTTTTAAAATAATGTTCTCCATTCATCCAGTAGAAAAAAATTCTTCCAATCGAATAAATTTCTGCAATACTATCTGTTTTTCCATTAGCAACAGCATCCGGAGATATATAACCATTTGACACTCCTTGACCTTTTGCCTTTTCTTCCCTATTCTCAGTAGCTTTACTTCCCGAAATATGTGCATAGTCAAAATCAATGATAACTACCTTATCCTCTTTTTCAGAAATCATAATATTTAAAGGCTTTAAATCCCTATGTATATAAGCATCTTTTGCATACTCTGTATAATAATCTATTCCATACAAAAACTGCATCATATGACGAAACATTCTCTGTTCAAATGCCTCTTGTGTTAATTCTTCTGCATCCATTAACTTTTGCTGATTGATACAGTCCTCTTCTAAAGTTCTTCCTTCTATATATTCGGTACATACAGCATAATATGTTTCAGGAATAAAACTATCTTCAGAAATGCTCACTTTTACCTTGCCGCAAAAATCATCTACTACATGTTCTATATAGTGATAAAAAAATCGAAATCTGCTTTCTCGTTTTAAATGATAAATCTGCCAGCTTTCTTTCCCATCCGAATCAAAGGGGGCAAATTTTAAAAACCACATCCCGCCATTTTCATCCGATACCTTTACATTGTAAATTCCACTGGATTCATTCATATTTGAATTTTCTTCAAAACGATACTTTTTTCCTTTTGTTGATACAAAATAACTTCCTTTTGGAAATACTCTCTCTGTTCTTCCATCTTTTACTATTGTTTTGGTCATCTATCTATTTTTCTCCCAATATTTCTTTATTACCCACACCTAAATCACTTTTTTATAAAACAAATCAGCAGGTAATTCACTGCTTAATGAACAGCAAGAATTATTATCTTTATAGTTTTGTATACGTGTCCACTTCATCATTTTCTTCTGCAACGATATAAAAAATTGCCGTCTGGTCGTCATTTTTATCCATTCGTGCCAATTCAAACAATTGATGCAGCATAAATCCTTCTTCCTCATCTATACATTCTTCCAGTAATTCCAAAATCTCAATATCCTGCATTCTTCCGAATGCCCCGTCCGAGCCAATTAAAAAACAGTCCCCCTGCTCTAAATGACCAATTTTGCAGCAACAGATATCTTCCTCTGCCAATTCCGAATACTGTCCTAAATTATTATAAATAATATGCTCTTTTTCATAATACTTCTGTGAATATCTCTCACAGATTCCTTCTTCTACATCCAATTCTGCCTGTGTTTGAAGTGTAGAAACTAATTTTAAACTCCTTGTCTTAGAACGGTAAAAATAAACAGGAGAATCCCCTACATTTGCAGAAACTGCATAACTGCCCACAATACAAACCACACTTATCGTAGTTCCTGTCGGCCTGAATATGCTGTTATTTTTACAAACCTCTTTATTCGCTTCCTGAATCGCTTTTTTTATCAATTCTTCTACTTTATCAATAAAATAAGCTACTGAAAAACAATCCATCTCAGACTCTAAATAAAGCTCTACTGTCTTTTCATAAAATGCTTTCAAAAATCCTTTGACAGCATTTCCTGCCGCTTTCTCGCCATCTTCCAAACCACCCATTCCATCTGCAACAAGTAATAAACGAATTGGAATATCTTCATTAAACACATATTCAGAAAACAAATATCTGTCCTGATTTATTTTATGGCTGCTGATTTTTGATTTTTCTGTCAATGTATAAATTCTATTTTTCATAAAATTCCTCTTTTCTGAACATTTATTGCAAAGAATCTCATATCAGGTAAAAGCTATTTGTTTTCGCTCATCCTCTTTTCTTGATTTTCTTAACTTCAAATATTATAATACATAGTAACTACTCTAAGCTTGGCAAAACAAGTTTTGACCAAAAGAAAGTGATTCCCATAGATAACAAATGATAAGGAGCATTCTTCTATGATACATACAAAATACTGTAATAATCCAAATCTTTATCAAGAATACTGGTACTCGTTTCAAATAGAATATCTCTCTATGAAACAATTAGAAAAACAAATGGCAAACTGTGGAAAGTCTGACCTTTACCACAAGCTCTTTCCCCATTATGAATCCTATGGCTGCACAGATGATGGACAGCCATATATTTGTATGGACTATATTAAAGGATGTACCTTAGAAGAAAAGTTATGTACAAAAAACAATTCTTGCAAAGGGCCAAAACAACTGCTTTCCAAAGCTCAAATCTGCCATCTCTACGAACAGCTAAATACTGCTATTTACTGGCTGCACCAAGTTGGTATTCTTTATCTTGATTTATCTCCACAGAATATTTTGATTCTAAACAACGATTATGATATAAAATTGATTGATTTTACGGATTGTTACCATTTTAACAAATATTCCAGACGCTACCGCCAAATTGATGTCCGATTAGATTCTGCCCTTCCACCTTGCATACAATTAAAAAATGCAGGGGCTTTACTTTTTACAAGGCTCTTTTTCTCTGGTAATAAACATTATTGTGATTATTTTTCTTTCGGTCAAACAGAAGATGCTATAAAAAACCGACAATTTTTTACCAAAGAATATGGTAAACTTTTAAATTGTCTGTTCTTCCCAAATTCTGAACCAGCTTATTCTAAAAATGAATTTTTAGATGAATTTTCGCTGGTTCAGTGGGAAGAATGGTACCATCTATTGCTCAAATTCCTCAAATAAGTACTGATAAATCTCTGCTACGGTTTCTGTCATTTTATAGCCGCCCTTATGAGTTTTGCACTGGTTGGCAACCACAACATACTGTGGGTCGTCTGCTGGTGCAAAACTGACGAACCATGCATTTACAGTATCATTTTCATCATCATTTTCACCATTTTCGGCTGTTCCTGTTTTTCCTGCCACCTGATATTTTTCAAAAATTTCGGCTGTATTTCCAAGTCCTTTATAATGTGTACTTGCATATTTCGCTGCTAAAAGCATTGCTTCTGTCACTTTATTTGCTGTGGATTTACCGGTTGCTTCGCTGAGTTCTTCTGCTTTGCCTGTATAAACAGTCTTTCCTTCTGCATTAATAAGTTTATCGACAAGATAGGGTTTCATCATTACTCCATCATTTGCGATTGCCTGTACAATCATTGCAGCATGAATCGTTGTCAATGCTGTTTTCCCTTGACCAAATCCTGTCTGAGCAAATATATCATCTGGTACATTCAAGTCCCATTTATATGGAACATGACCAAAATCCAAACTGAGATATTGACTATTTTCATCGTCTTTTCCATCGCCGTCACTGTCTTCAAATACATCTTCGATCAGCATAAATTTTTCTGCTGTTTCTTTTAAATTTTCTTTTCCGAGTGCCAAAACAGATTGTGCAAAGAATACATTGGAGGAATGTTCTAATGCTGTTTTATAATTTATCTTATCTCCTGTAGAAGGATAGGCATTATTACATGTCCATCCATTTATGCTAAAAGATGTATCTTCTACTGTAAAACTTTCCATTCCATGGTCAATTAAACTGACAAGTGTTAAAATTTTAAAAATACTTCCCGGTACTTTTGCATTTTTATAGGTAACAGGATATCCCGGTTCTAATCCTGTTTCTTTTTCATCGATTATCATCTGTGCCTTTGCAGAAGATAAATCATTAAAATCATAGGCTGGAAATGCTACCATTGCAAGGATTTCCCCTGTTTTTGCATCTAAAACTACGGCTGAACCCTGTTCTGTACTTTCGCTCATCTGCTTAGCAAGTGCTTCATAAGTCTTTGTCTGGATTCTATCATCAATCGTAAGTACTGCACTCTGACCTTTTGTGGAATTTATATCCGAAATGGCATACAATCCATTTTCTTCTCCCCAATATTCTCCCTCTAAATCTTCATCTAAAAAAGCCATCAAACGATAATCTGCTCGATTCCCTACAACCTGCTCTACGGTATCTGCCACAGGATTTAAACTGCGTTTACCAGTATAACCAAGAAGCTGTGAATAAGCCATGACATTTGTATAAGAAGTTCCATTTTCGTAAGTACTTTCTACTAAAGTTTTTCCATTTTTATCATAAATATCGCCCGGTAAAATGGTTTTATCATCTCTTAAAGCCATTGCATATACTTTAAACTTATCTGCTCTTTCATTCAAGCCCGACACCACGCCCGAATTATAAAATAAATTTATGATTTCAAAAATTAATACCAATCCAACAATCAGATAACAAATACGTCCTCGTTCTGTCAATTTTTTCATACTATTTTACTTCCCTTCTTACTTTACCGGTTGAAATCACAAGCAAGATTGTGATTAATGCCATTCCTGTAATAATTGCTAAAAATCCCTGTGAAAGAAAATACAGTGGTATTCCTGTAATCGGAAGCATTGCTGTATTATATCCGATATGGATAATGGTTTCTACAGAAATCAATAAGGTTACTCCCATTGCTACTCCTTGAAAGTAAGTATCCTGACAGGCAAAGGCGATATCCATTCCTCTTTTCAATAAGGCAAAAAAGAAAAGAATAACAATCACTCCTATTAACAATCCACAAGTCTGTACTAAATTTGCAAAGATAAAATCATTAGAAGCTGCAAAAAGCTCAATTCGGTAACGCTCTGTTTCAATTCCTAATGTACCACCCACACTAATTGCCTGAAGTCCCATAGCCCCCTGATATCCTGCATTTGACCAATACTTTTCAGGGTGTAATGCTGAGCCAAATCTTGCAATTAACTTCATCAATGTTCCACTTCGTCCTTCTTTCATAAACTTTGGAAGCAGAATTTTATCACAGATGACCCAAAATGATACAAATGCTGTAAAAAACATTCCAATAAATGCTGTAATGAAAGTTCTTCCCCTTCCATAAATCCAAAGCATCGCTAATCCTGTTAAAAATACAACCAAAAGTGTTCCAAGTTCACTGCAGAATACAAAAAATACGGTAAGCACTAACATATAAAACATTAAGATATACTCTCGTTTGCACTCCCATTTGAAAATCTGAAAATATCTACATTCTCTTTTGCACAATAATCCTGCTGCAATAAATGGAAATAATACCTTCACAACTTCAAATAATGTAATACCCTGTCCTAAAAACGGTATGGTAAGCATAATATTTGCACCTGCTCCTGTTCCCAACAGGCTTAATAAGATACAAATTCCTATCTGCACTCCCATCATTAAGATAACAGCTCTATCACTACTGAGAAAATCGGCAAACGACTGATAAAAAACTGCTGTTAGCAATGCTCCTGCAATTGCCACTAAAAACTTTGCCAAAAATTTCACAATCGAAACATCTGCTCCTAATTCCAGTACCTGTACTGCAAAACCAAAGTTCAGTAAGATTAAAACAATAATGGTTAAATACTTATCTGCTTGGAAATGAAAAACCACTCCACAGGAAACAGCCGTAAATACCATAAATAAAAGCGTAATTGGAAGATAAGTCATCCCCAGTCCTTTATATGTAACAAAAAGTAATAATGCCAGTTCTAATGCTAATACTGCTACAATTGTCTTTACGGAACTGCTTTCTAACCATTCTGACAATACTGATTTCGCATCATGATGATATATTTTTCTCATAAGTATCTCCTATTCCCAATTATCCATCTCGTCCTCTAAAACTACTTCATATTTCATTTCCTCATCTTCTTCTGACAGTTTTCTTTCTGTGATGGATGGGTCATAAGTTACAGGTATACTAACTATAAATTTTACACTTCCAATATAAAATGCTTCGCGTCCCTCTAAAGCTACGCCTCCTTTTTTACTTAAATACTTATACTTCTGTGTTTTTTTATCATAGTACGCTGTTGGATTTTCTTTTCCATAATTTATCAATTCATAATAAATTTCGCTGCCTCTATACTGTTTATATAAAGCTGCATGAAATCCTTCTACGGTTTCGTCTGAAAGAACTAAATCATTTTTTTCATTACTGCCGATTTTAAATACCGATTTATCCATTACCACAGAATGATATTTCTTTTCATTCTCTCTACGGTAAGAAATTGTTGGTCCATTTACAAGTCGAACACTTTCTTTTTTCTCCTCTCTTGAAACCTTCTTTTTCATATCCTCCGGCACTTTGTTTAACTTTTTAAAAACTCCTGTGTCACGAAATAAATAAAGCACTACAATAACCACCAATGCGATAATTCCTACTACAATAATTGCTCCTTCCATCTCAATTACCTCTCTTTCTCTTGTTTCTCTTTTTGATAAACAAATCTTACCACAGGCCTTGCAAACTTGTCACTCAACCTCATTTTGGGCAATCATCTTAGGTAAAAAAGAAAAGGAGTGTTTCACTTTAATTTGGTAACGTATGAAAGACAAGGAATAAACTTTCCCATAAATTACCACAGACTTCTTTCATATCCATCGACATCAACGCATTATTTTCGTACAAAATATAATATTCTCCATATTTATTTTTATACAATGTTTCGTTTGTTAAAAATGTAACAAAGTATTGTTTCAAAAAGAAGTAAATCGGCATTTTATCTTTTCCTTCTTTCTCAATCTGTTCTTCTATTTCTTTTAAATCTTCCTCTGATACCGTTCCTTCATAATATTTTCCAGTAAAAATAGTATATAATATGGCTGCTAAATACCGTAATTTGACCACTTCTTCATCAGCAGAAATCTTTGACACTGCTTTCTTAGAAAAAGAAAAATATTCCGAAAATTCCTGTTTATAAGCTGCATAAACCTTCCGATATGCTTCACTTTCATCTTTGCAGAATGCAGACTGCATATAACTCATCCATCTTTTCATCTTTTTCGTTAATTTTTCCTGCAAAAGTTCAAATTCCAGTTCTTCATCTAAAGAAGTTGTTTCTAAAATCCCTCTCACTTCTTTTTCTACATTTTTCCCATATTGATACAGTAAAAAAGATTCTAATATATGGTCAATCGGTACAATTTCCTCCTCTACTTCTATCATATTTTCTATGTAAGTACTGATTACTACGGCAATCATTACTTTTTTCAAAAAAGACATGGAACGAAATTCTGCAAAATGTCCCTTAAATTCTTGTGGATATTGCTGTTGCATATACTGATACCATTTTGCACTTCCAATCTGTTCCTGTTTTTCACTATAAAACTGTTCCAGTCTGCCCTTTTCTCCTGATATAAAATGTGCATTTTTTAACATTTCTTGGATTTCTTCTCTATTAAAACGTAAATGAACACACAAATCTAAAATCCATTGTCTTGTAATTCTACCACTCTTAGACGTAAATGTATGCTGAATACTATCTCTATAATTAGGTGCATAGATACGCACTGCTTCCTGTAAAGAAATTTCTGCATCATACCTTTGACGGTCTTTAAAGCACTTTCTCAAGCGTTCTCCCAATGTACGCTTTCCTGTTAGAATATAAGCTCCTGATTGTTTTACACATTCTATCAATTCTTCTTCTGTTTGAATACTCAATAAATCATCTAAAATAGGAATTGTTTCTTCCTGCAATGCACAATTCTGTCTTTCTGCCACGCCCAACGAATATTCGTTTTCTAATAATTCATTTAATTCTTCCTCTAAAAATAAAACTTCTTCAAAAGAAATGACACCACGGCATACCTGTATTAACAGAACTTCTCTCAAATTTCTCGCATATAAATATTTTCCTAAAAACTCTAACATTCGTTCATTTGCATGTACATAGCGTTCATTTCTATCTTTTACTGTTATCTCACTTTCCTCTTTTTCAAATACTTTATCAAACTCAAGTAATGCAATGGATAAAACTCCTTCTATATCTTCCGGAAGTTTATTTCCGTCTTCCCAATTTCCAATCTCATTTCTATGATATGGCGTACATTCTTCACGAACACATTTCACACCATCTTCCATTCGGCTTACATTTCTATAATGACAGATATGTTTTGCAAACTCGATTCTACTCATTTTACCTCGTACGCTTTTTATCCATGCATGTTTATCATCCATGGGCAAAAATTTCGTTTTATCCATTGTAGTTTCTCCTTTTTTACAATTTAAAGTATTTTTCTTCCGACTGTCTTAAACAAGCCTCCCATTTTCTAGTATTATTCTCCTTTTGAGAACCCTCTAAACTCTGTTCCTGCTTCTTCCAAACTTGTGTGTTCTTATCTGCTATTTTTTCCTTTCCTGCTGCTATTCGTTCCTTTTCTTGTTTATTTATGCCAGCTTTTGTTTTTGTCTGCACATCTTCTGCATTTTTCTGAATTACTTTATAAGATTCCTTTTTTACTTCCTGCTTCTGTTGAAATGACGAAATTTTTTCTTTGCCACTTCCCTGTGCTTCTCTATAGGTACTTCTTAATTCTTCCTGTCGTTTTCTTTTTGCCTCTACTTCCTCATCAAACTTTCGATTTTCCCTTTCTAAATTCGCAATTTCTAATTTTAATGCTTTTATTTTCTGCTCATTCTTTGCCTTATTTCCCTTTACTTCTCTAATCTTCGTTTCTAATTCCGTTACTTGACTCATTAAGCCACTCACCACCTTCTTATATTCCTTTTCAAAGCTTCGTACTCGTTCCACTTCCGTTCCAAAATAATTTTTTACTGTATCTAAAAGTTTTTTACACTCCAAAATATTTGTTTCTGTCACACATTCTCTCTGACAAAGTGCATAATAAAGTTTCGCTTCCTTCACATAGGAATTTTCCACTTCCATCTTTAAAAGTGCCTCACAAAACTTTGGATATTCCTGCCATATCTGTTCTAATTTGTTACATCTTACCGTTTTTAATGTACGCTCTAAGGTTTTCATGCCATATTCCAGTCTAAAATAGTTAAGAACAGACTCTTTTTCTGCTTTTTCCAGCATCATCTTTTTCAATACAGCTATATAGTCTTGTGCCTTGTCTTGAAAATGTTTCAGATAAAAATCAATGTCGACACTTATTTTTTCGCTTTCTAATTTTATCAACTGCTTCCACAATAAATAGCTTAAACGATTACATTCCCAAGTTTCTTCTTTTAAGCTCTGTTCTTCTATGATTCTGTAAGCCGGATTTGACTCTATCACAGCATATACCTGTTCATACTCCTCTATCTTAAACGAGAATATCTGTATCCCAGACCACACACTAAATGTTTCTACTCCAAAGGCAATTGAACAAGCAAAGCACTTCTCTAAATCCATTTCACACAGCTTCCAAAGTTTCTCCTGATATGTAAAAAGTATCTCCGGCATATCTTCCAATTGTGTTCTTTGCTCAAGCAATGCTCTCAACACTTCCATCGTCAAACATTCCCCATCTAAGGAAGATAAAAGTGCCTTACACCAATCTTCCCTTAAAATCGGCTTTTTGCCCCTTATATCCATCTCTGCAAGTTCTTTTAAAGTCCTGCCCTCTAAACATTTTAAAAATTGTTCTCTATCCCAGTTCAGCTTCCATGTTTCATACTGTGCCTTTTCTTCTGTCTTTGTTAATTTTTTGTCATATTTCTGTAAATACGTTTCTGCCAATTCAATGATTGTTTCTATTCTGCTTTTCTCAGATTCCTGCTTACATTTCTCCAAAAGTTCTGAAAAATAGCGTAAAATATAACAATCCTCTATCTTATCCATCTCTTGTCTAAACCATTCCAAGTAAGAATCTTTTTGAAAAGCTTCTGATATATCTGTCTCTATCCAAACTCTCCATTTCGTTTCTTCCTGCTTTTCAAAAATAGAAGAAAAATACTCTCTTTCCTTTTTTATCATATCAAAATAATTTTTAACACATCTTTTCGCTATATCTGTTAAAAATTTAACATTTCCACAAAGTTCTTGATACAATTCTATGACTTCTTCATAATCTTGAAATGTTTCTAACTGTTCTATATGTTTATGAATGCAAGAAGATTCTTTTGTATATAATTGCTCCATAACTGTTTTTTGTACTTCGTTTGAAAGCTCTTTCCAAAGACGTTTATAATGATTCTTATCTTTTTCATACATACGTTCCAAAAGCTCTGCTGTTAATAAAAGAAAACTTTCCCCCAGTTCTACGTCTTTTTTATTTAACACAAACTTTATCGTTTCTCTCCAAATACCAAGCAATTCTTCGACTGCAATATCTTCTAACGACAACAGACATCGATACAAAAACGCTTGATAATCTCCATCATTTCTTGCTTTTCTTCGGATAAAAAGAAGATAAGAAGATAACTCCTCCCATTCTGGTTTCATTCCCTGCTCTAATTTCCAACGCAGATAACGAAGGGTCAAATTTTTGATATCTTGGTCTTCTCCAAGTGGTTTTTCATATAATTCTGCTAAAAACTGCAAAAAATCTTCCTGTGAAGCACATGCTTTTTCTGCTAATTGTTCATAAAGCTGTGGTACTTTTTTTCTTTCTGAAGTTTCTAAATAAAAACAATTCGCACTTAAACTTTCATCTGTTGAAAAGACTAGATTTACTATCGAAAGATTATCTTTTGTATTTGCTCCATAAGTAAGTCTTTTTCGATAGGTAAACGCATCTTTTTCCAATGCAGGTACTAAATAGCTCGCAAGCCATGTGATTTCCCTTGCAATAGTAAAACAATTTTCTTTTTTATATATTTCACCATCTAATACAACCAAAAGAAGTTTCTGCTCTTTCATCAAAATCGGATATAATTGAAACAAAAATTCTGCTAATTTTTCTTTCTCAAATCCATATTTTTGACGTATCTCTGTAAAACGTTCCTCTTTTAAATATGGTTGTAATTCTACTTCTTCTAATTTACTTCCCTTTTCTACCTGTGCTTCAAATGGATATTCCAAATAATATTCATTCGGTATATGCGATACTTCTGTCGGTATATAAATATGGCAGAGCTTATTGACTACTCCGCCATCTTCATTATTTGCAGGATTTACACCTACACCGATAAAAGAATCCCATTGTGGGGAATAGATTACAAATTCCGCCTTCTCTTTAGAGCGTTCTGTATTAAAACTTCCCCCAATATTCATACATTTTGCCCAAAACTGCGGCTCCATTTTACTGGCAGCCGCAATTCCCAAGCCTTCCTCTTCATTCAGTAAATTTTTTCCTCGTGTATAAAAAGCCTGCTCAAATCTCATTTTTACCTCTCATTTTATTCTACCCTTAAATTAAATCCAGCCTTGTTCCTTAATAAAGTTTACAATACACTGTGCCATTGGGTCTGCAACATGCATTGGCTCATACTCGCCTTTTAATCTGCCCATATCCTGCTCATCTCTTTTTTCCACATCGCATCCTAACGCACTGACACAATGCCAATAAACCGATTCTCTGCCTGTTTCATTTCCCTTTGCATCCAGTTCTCCAAATCTTTTTCTAAATTCCATCATCTTCTTTTCGCTAAAAAATCCAAACTCAGAAATCAATCTTTGTGTCAATTTACTTCTCAGCTCAATAATGGTTTCATCAAAAACATCTTCCTCGGATACTCTTTTAAATAAACTGTCATAAATTCCATCTGCATTTTTTATTTCATCTGTATGCTCTAACAAATCACTTTTTATCAAAATACCGAAGAAATTCATATTCTTTAAATTTTCTAAACCTCCTTTCTGTTTTACCAGTTTCATATAGCTGTCATAAACTTCCAATGCATTTTTCTTTTCATTCTCTACTTTCCAATAAGAATCCAGTAAATCCTCTCCTCTTATGACCGTTCCACTCTCTTTTCTCTGCTTTTCTCCCTGTTCTTCTATGGACATCATCTTGCAGTCTTTTAAATTTGTTTTTAATTTTTCGCTTTTATCGTTTGGAATGGTAATCGGAAACATCTTTGGTTCAAATAAGAACATCAGTGCAAACATTTTATCAATTAAAATTTGTACTCTGACATCTTTCTTCCCCATTTTTGCCAAACGTTCTCCTGCATTATCATAAATTCCCATCATAAAATGCTGGCCCTTATATTCCAACTTTAAAAATACAGGTGATATCCACTTTACATCATTTGTATTCTGTGGACATTCTCCTCTTTCCTGACACATCGCTTCTGCAGATTCTAATAATTCATTATAAATTTCATCATCATCCCAGTGTGCAGATGAAATCGTAATGGATTCTAATTCTTCACTGTTTTCCAATGTTTCTTGTAAAATCTTCCAATTATCATTCATCATAGAATACAAAAAGGTCGTTTTTCCACCTCCGGTTGGTGCCATCAATCCCACTGCTCCAAAGGCTTTGGCCTCTTTCCAGCCAATGGGAAGTCTATTATGACAATATGGGCAGCAAGGTATAGCACACATAATCTTCTTACCCTTGTTGGTTACAAATACATCTTCTCCATCTTCACTCATTTCATGAGTTAAAATTTCCTGTTCCTTCCAAATTCCTGATGTATCTGCTTTTTGTTCTTCTTCTAATTTCTTTTTTCTATCCAGTAACAGTTTTTTAAACATTTCTAAACCATTTTTCTCTTTACCACATCCTTGTGCTGCTGCTAAAAACATCAACGGTTCATCCACCTTACCATCATCTACGACTAATCCTCCTACGTTAAAAAAGATTTTTCGTTCTTCTGATTTTTCTACATAGGACATAGCTTCATCGCCAAAATCAACAAATTCCTCAACATTTTCCCAAGTCCAGTAACCTGTTTTTTTATCTCCATAAAATGAAATTTCATATGCCAAATTATCCTCGTCAAATTTCCTAAAGTCATATGGACAAAAGTTTAACATTCTTATCTTCCTCCTTTGTATTATTGTGCCTTCACTCTTATCGATTCACTGTCCCTGTCTGTTTGGATTCTTAATTCATATTCGTCTTTTTTGCCAAGAAGTAACTCGTTCTTCTGTACAAAATCTGCTGTATCTCCTGCTTTTCTGCACTCAAATCCATTCAAAGACCTGAAACAAAGCATTTTTATCGGTTCTTTCTCATCTCCGCCTTCATAACCATAGATGTAAATGTCTGTCATTCCAACACTCTTTCCAAACATTCCTCCACTTAACAGCTTTACATCATCCAAACGATAAAATCCCTGCTGTCTTCTTCCGCCAATAACAGCTTTCCACATACCACTGTCTGTTGGCAGACTTTCGATATTTGTCACAAATAAATCGTATGGAATTTCTGTTTCTAATAATTCAGCCAAAAAATCACCTTTTTCTGCTGCTACCTGAATTAATTCTTCTACATCCTGATTTCGTTTTTCCAATTGATGAGATACTTCCAACATCACATCATTTTCTTTTTCTACTTCTTCTATCAGCTGTAACACTTCTTTTAATGCAGAACGAACATTCTGCTGCTTTTTCTCAAAAGTTTTTGCTTTTTCCCTCATCTTAGCAGCAAATTCTTTTGCATGGTTTAGAGAATTTCTTTCTTCGTGGTCACTAAACTTCTTTTCTGTAAAATCAGGTGCTAAATATGGCATTTCTCCGAAAGATTTCAATTGTGTTTCGTCAAAATTTTCTGCTATATCAATCAGACCTTCTTCTTCATCTTCTCCTTCCAAAAGATATTCCAAATCGGCTTTTTTCCCTGCTAAATCATTTAATTTTTCTTCACACACTGCCATATCTTTTTCCAACTTAGAGCAGCATTCCAAAAGTTCTCCTGCTTTTACTTTTACTCTCTTTTCTTTTTTCTTATTACTCATTCTTCTTAATACAAAGATAAGTAAAAGAAGAAGTATAACTTTCATTTTCATTCCATCCTTTTTTTCTTCCACTTCCTCATCAATTACTTCTCCCTGTATCGTGACTTCGGAAATTTCACCCTCTATATTTGTAATTTGCAATTTAACTTCTGCATCTCCAACGGTTTCTGCCACAAAATAAAGATATCCATCTTCCTGCCAAACTCTATGTACTGGATTTTCTGTATTTACTGACTTAAATCCTGTTATATTCACTATATCTCCATCGGAATCATAAAATAACGTATCTTCTTTGATGGCAAATTCCATGCCGTTTTCTGTCTTGTTGGCAATTAATTTTTCACCCTTTTTATCATAGACACTAAGTGGTGTTTTTTCATAAGTATCGCCTTGTATCAAATAATGCAGATTTATCATTTCTTCATTGGTGAAAGTATCATTGTAAATAAGTTCTATTTCGTAAGAATACTGACCATATTCACTCATAACAAACGGAACACTTTTTACTTCCCCATCTACAATTTTCATTTCAAGAGGAATCTCCACCTTTGTTCCATCTTCTTTGCTTACCAAAATAGTGGTTTTTACAACTGCATTTTCATCAATTGCTGTCTCTTTTTTAGATTTATTATAAAAAGATACATATAATTCATATTCTTTGGAATCTTCGACTTTTTTCAATTCACACGTTGCACTTAAATAAGCATGATATGCTATCGTGCCATAAATTTCATTAATTTCCCCTTCCGTGATTTCAATTTTCCAATCTTTCAATGCAGGTTCTTTATAAAGAACAAAGTTTGCCGTTTCATATTGAAAGCTAATATTTTCACCACATTCCCCAGGAGGTGTGACGGTTCCTTTTAAATTATCACCATCTAAATAAATTCTAAGCTGTTCAATCCCCAGTGACGGAAGATAAAAATTTGCTGTTCCTGAAGAATCCAATTTTACAGCAGCACATTTTACATTGTTCTGCATTGCAAAGAATACCTCTTGAAAGGTTTCAGAAAGTGTTGCAATTTCTTGTTCCTTTACCTTAAAGAAACGCTCCTCTGCATAAGATTTATCTTCTGAAAAATAATTTACCACTTTCTTTAAATATTCTTCGTCATTTCTATCTTTTTGCAAATAAACACAATAAATATCAATCTTGTCTTTTAAAAGACCTGCCTGTTCTTCTGTTTTACGGTTTGCATCTATCATATAACTTTCTTCTTGTTCATAATTTTCATTCAAACCGTCACTAAATAAAACAATGATTTTTTCTCTTGACTTATTTTGTCCATCAAAAAGCTGGATTGCAGCTTCTAACGCATTGCCAATATTGGTATCTCGATTTGCTTCGTCCTGCTCTTTCATATCGAGAAACTCTAATACTTTTCTGCTTCCTTCTTCTGTTTCCATCGAAGTAAGTGCTAAGGTATCATAAATATGGTCTGCAAAATAGACAATTCCGATTCTCATATCTGAGCCAACTGCCAAATTCGTAATATTCTCAAATGCCTCATTTCTAATTTCCTGCTGAGTCCAAATACTACGGCTGTTATCAATGACATAGACAATATCATAACCTTCTGTATTTAAGTTATCAGGAAGGACCGCTTCTTGTGCATAAATATGGATATCTGACTTTAAAAAGAATCCGCCACACAATATGATGCATAACATTACACAAAAAATTCTTTGCAGATATTTTGGGGTTGCTAACTTTTTCTTCATAACATATTCTCCTTCGTAATATTCTAAATGGTAAAGTTTTTGTAACTATTCTATCACTTTTTGTTTTTAACTACAATAAAATTGCCTCATCCTAACTTGTCTTTTTATTGTGCTAATCCTTTTTTCCAATCATTCGTACATTGTTGTCTAACCTTATCCTTCGCATAAAACCCTCCTATTT
>CAYMHX010000020.1:0-18349 GCA_964390325.1 uncultured Roseburia sp.
TCAACTATTTTGTACTATTAAATACTTATGAGCGAAATCTATTGATGAGAAAAGTATTACGAAAAAAGTAATTATTCAGAGCAGGTCAAAACATTTACTGTTTTGACCAAAAGAAAGTGATTCAGGTGTACAAAAATTCCATCGCGAAGCGATTTTTAATGGATTTTTGTATCGTAACTATGAAGGTACTGAATAGTTACGAAAAAAGTAATTATTCAGAGCAGGTCAAAACATTTACTGTTTTGACCAAAAGAAAGTGGTTAAAAAAATAAATTGCGAGGAAATGATGGAAAAAAAGATAAAAAAGACAGGAATTTTAACATTTCATAACGCACACAATTACGGAGCAGCATTACAGGCATTTGCACTTCGGAATAAATTGCGAAATATGGGTTATGAAGCAGAAATCATCAACTATTGTAATAAAAGTATTTCAAAAAATTATCGAAAAATTTTACGTCCATATTTTTGGAAAAGAGATATTTTACCTCAAAACTGGGGCAAAGTCATTCGTGAGATAAAAAAATGTATCTACGCTCAGAAAGGCTGGCAAAGACAGTGGAGAGCATTTACCGATTTTAAAGAAAATGTATTGTTGGAAGGTAAGACAAAAGAAGTTTCGGCAGCAGATTTAGAAAAAAGTGACATGGATGCCTTTTTATTAGGAAGTGACCAGATTTGGGCAAGTGAGCTTACCAGAGGATTAGACCCAGTCTATTTTGGAGAATTTGCCAAGAATAAGAAAAAAATATCCTATGCAGCAAGTGTTCCAAACGGCAGTATTCCGGAGCGTGAAAAAGAATTATTCCGAAAAAAATTACGAGCCATTGATTGCATTTCCGTCAGAGAAGAAAAACTGGCAGAAGCAGTCCGTAAATTGGTAAAAAAACCAGTAACTACGGTAGTAGACCCGACATTATTATTAGAAGCAAAGGATTATGAAGAACTGATAAGCCGTGACATTTCAATAGAGAAAAAATATGTGTTTGCTTACTTTGTAGTAGAAAATGAAAAATTATTACACTGTGCAAAGACAGCGGCAAAGAAACTGGGAGTAGAATTAATCGAATTGCATTACTTTGAAATGCCAAATCAAAAGGGAAGAAATGTAATCGCAGATATTGGACCAAAAGAGTTTTTGTATTATATTAAAAATGCAGAAATGGTATTAACCAATTCCTTCCATGGAACGGTATTTTCGATTATTTTTGGAAAGAAATTTTATAGTGTCTATAAGGAAAATAACCGCATCAGCCATTTATTGGATTTCTTACGGATTCCGGAACGGCATATTACAGAAGCAAAGCAGATAGACGTGAAAGCAGAAATTGATTATAGTAATGTTGATGAATTGTTAGCAAAATATCGTAGTGAGTCAGTGGCATTTTTAGAAGAAGCGTTAAGTGCTTTAGAATGAGAGGGAAATGTGGAATTTTATTTTAAAAAAGAACCTGGAAAAAAATTAAAAAAGAAGCCCTTAGAGGTGCCAGTAACTCCAAAGGTGTCAGTGATTACCCCTTTTTATAATGCAGGGAAGTATTTTGAACAGACTTATCGATGCTTAATAAATCAGATGCTTGTAGAATTTGAGTGGATTATCGTAAATGACGGCAGTACAAAGCAGGAAGATGTAGAGCTTTTAAAGGCATTCTCAGGAACAGACACAAGAATTCGTCTATTTCATCAAAAGAACGGCGGGCAGTCTAAGGCAAAAAATTATGGCATTTCTCAGGCAAAAACAGAAATTATTGTCTTTTTAGATGCTGATGATTTGGTGGAGGATTTTTACTTGGAGGTGCTGTATCAGGCATTGGAGGAGCATCCAAATGCTGCGTGGAGTTATACAGACTTAGTTGGTTTTGCGGCGGAAGAATATGTTTGGTGTAAAACATTTTCAGCAGGGCGAATGACCTTTAATAATATTTTAGTCAATGCAGCAGCTTTTCGGAAACGTGCGATTGAAAAAGTAGGTGGTTTTCCTGAGATTGCAAAGCATTATGACGAGGATTGGGCATTGTATTTAAGGTTGCTAGGTGCAGGATTTCATCCGGTACAGATTCCTGTGATTGGATTTTGGTATCGGAAAAGTGCGACAGGAATGCAGCAGACAGTACGAAAAGATGAAAACTTGCGTGTGCAATCGGATAAGTATATCCGAAAGCTTGCAAAAAAAGTGAACATTCATATCAAAGCAGAAACCTATCATGGAACACTTCCTAAGAATGCTGTTAAAAGTGCGTATGGAAAGGCAGATAAGCTTTTAGCGAAAGTGATGAATTGGAAACTCGGTGTTTTGCTTGTGAAAATTATATATAATTTGCGAAAATGATATATATCCTATATAATAAAAATAGCCTCAAGATGGGGAAGTGAAATAAGGAAAGGATAAGATAATAACAATGGAAACAAAACAGAATAAATTTGACATTGATATTGAAATAAAGGACTTGTTATGGGAATTCCTAAGAAAATGGCGAATGATTGTTATTTTGGCAGTTATTTGCGGACTTGGACTGATGGCTTATCAGTACCGTTCTGACTTGGCTTCTGCTACTGTGACAACAGTGAAAAAGTCGCAGGAGGAATTAGAGTCTTCTATGGCAGCACAGGATATTGATGAGGTAATCGGTGCAGTTTCCCTAAAACGTCAGTTAGACCAGAAAAGTGCCTATATGGATGCCTCTGAACTCATGCAGATAAATCCTTATGAAGAAAATGCAGTATTATTGCAGTATTATGTGGCTGCGGGAGAAGGTGTGAAAGCAGAAGAAGCAGTGGCTTTATACGAAGACTTTGCAGAGCATCATTATATCGCAGAAGTACTTGCAAAAACAGGTGCGTATGAACTGGAAGCTGTCTATATTGATGAATTAATTAGCATTGTAAATGAAGAAAGTAATTTGTACATCAATGCAGAAAATGCAACCGAAAGCATTCAAATGACAGTGACAGGCAATGAGAATGCAGCTTCCTTCAATATTAAAGTATGTAGTAAAGAAATGGAAAATGCACTTGCATTAGCACGAGGTGTAAAAACAGCTTTACAGGATTACCAAATGACAGTTGCAGAAGCTGTAGGGGAACATCAGTTACAGTTAATTCAGGAAACCAGTCAGGTAATCGTAGACCAAAGTCTTGCTGAATTGCAGAATTGGAACGCAACCTCTATTAAGACTATCAGTAACAATATTGATAAAATGAAAAATGAAATGACAAGTGACCAAATTACTCTGTATACTTATCGTACGGTTTTAGGTGCAGCAGAACAGGCTGGGACAACCACTACTACAAAAGAAGTAAGTATCAGTGTAAAACACGCATTTATTGGTGTGATTTTAGGTGCAGTATTAGCGTGTGTGATTATTTTTGTACAGTATTTATTTGCAGCAGCACTTAGAAGCAGTGAAGAAATCAAAAAATTATATCGTGTCAAAGTAGTAGGAATGGTAAATGACTCTGCATTTGAGAAAAAGAAATTATTTGCAGGAATTGACCAGCTTATCTTAAAATTACAAAATAGAGGAAAAAAACAACTTTCTTACGAACAGCAGATACAGATGGTCTGTGCGAATATTGCAATTGACTGTAAGAATAAGGATTGCAGCGAAATCTGTCTTTCCAGCAGTATTGGAGAAGAACTTCCAAAGACGATTGTAGATGACATGGTAAAGAAATGCAAAGAAAAAGGAATTTCTGTAAAAATCGCCAATGATATTGCTTATAACGCAGAACATTTAGAAACAGCAGCACAGACAGGAAACGTTGTTTTTGTAGAAAAGAAGGGTAAATCTTTCTATGACGAATTATATAAAGAAGTGAGTTTATGTAAAGAAAATGAAATTTCTGTCTTAGGAATGATTGTACTTGGGGATTAATACATCGATTTGTTTCAGAGCAAAAACAAATCGATTTTATCCGATATGAGAAACTCTACGAGCTTTCTCATGCGGTTCTTCGCAATGAATTGCTCAGAAGTGAGAGAAAATATGTTTGCAATAGGAAAAGCATTGCTTTTATTGGTATTTGATTTGGTGTTCTGCTATTTATTCGGGACATTGATTAACAATAAAATATGGAAGAAACAGGAAAATTCAATCGAAAATACATTAATTGGTTTCTTTGCACAGCAGGCTGTATTTCAAGTATTGGCATTGGCAGTCTATTGGAAGACGGCAATTTTACATCATTTATCGATTTTATGGGCAGGGACAGTGCTGCTCATTGTGGGAGTTACATTCTTATTTGCAAGAAAGCATGTAAAAAAGGGCATACAAAATCTTATTTTTATTGTACAGCAAAATCGACAGATAGTTTTATTAGGTCTTTTTGTGATGGGACTTACCGCTTTTTATGTTGCAACGCATGGCGTGGCAGATGATGATGCAATGTATTATATTGGTTTGGTGAATACTACTGCTTCAACGGATAGGATTTATCAATATAATGTCTATACAGGAGAAGTAATGTCTGCCATGTACGGACGAAGGGCATTGGTAACTTTTGAGATACAAAGTGCTGTGTATGCACAAATATGCAATCTTCATGCTTTACTGGTAACACGCATTTTTAGAGCCTGTGAAAATGTGATTTTAACGGGATTTGCCGTATATTTATGTGGAACACAGTTATTTTATAAAGCAGTTGATAGAGAGAAAAAGTCTGTTTTGTTGATGATATTTTATTTTTTGATGCAGCCAATGTTTGCAAATACCATATTTACGCCGGCAACCTTTTTACTTCGCCGAGGATATGAGGGAAAAGCATTTACGGCAAATGTCATTGCTATTTTTGTATTGTATCAGATTGTTCGCGTACTACGGACAAATCAAAAAAAAGAAATCGTATTACTTTTATTGATATGCTGGGGAAGTGTGGCAGTATCGACCTCTGCAATTGTATTGTGTGCAAGTGAGGTGGCTGCAATTGGAGTTTTTTCATATGTGGGACTGTTGATAGGAAGAAAGGCCACTATTTAGTAGGTTTTTATATGTGCTGTACAGAAGCTAAATAAGCAGAGCGTGGGAAAATGATTTAGATTGCATACTATCCAAAGGATATCTTAAATCCTATTAGTACAGTTGATTTTTGATGGCATTATAAAGAAAAAGAGAAAGGCAGAAAGTATGAGTACGGCGGAAAGTTTTATAAGTGTAATAGAACAATATTTTGGCGAAAGTATGTTTCTTGCTGTTTTTTTTCTTGCATTAGTATTTTTTTACGGGAAGCTTGAAAAAAGCGGAAAGAGATGTATGCTGTTTTCTGTAATAGGAGTATTTTGTTTTTTAAATCCAATGGCATTTCGAGTGATTAGTGCATTGGGAGAGCAGGAAACTTATTACCGCCTGTTGTGGATGCTTCCTATTTTAATCGGTGTCGGTTATTTTTGTATTGAATTATTGGAACTGGCTGAAAAAAAGTACCAAAAATGGCTGCTAATTGGAGTTATGACCATTTTATTTGTTTTAAATGGAAATACCGTATTGGCAAATTTTATGAAGCTTCCAACGAATATTTATCAGATGGATGAAGATGTCATACAGCTTGCAGATGCTATGGATGAATTATCAGGCGGCGAGAGGGTTGATTTTTTATCAAATGGCAATGTGGAAGATTTGATTCGACAGTATAATGCGAATATCTGTCTTTATATGAATGGAACGCATGAAGTGAATTTGATGTTGGTAAATGAATGGACTCACTATGGTGGGGCATATGTCAGACAAAAGATTGCTTATCTGCATCCGGAATATATTGCAATTAAAAAAGAAACACCAAATATTGTGCATTTTTTAACAAGCAGTGGAATGAAAATTGAAGCAGAGTCGGATAATTACTATTTATTTGATGTAAAGCCTGATGAAATAATGGAAGATAATGTTTATTTGGAAAGTCTGGCAAAGGAAACGATAACAGCAGTAAATGTAGAGTATATAGATTTGCCGAAATCGGATGAGGAATATCAGTTTTTATATGTAACGAATTTATTTAGTGATGATAAAATACAGCGAATGGAAGAAGTAATAGCCATTGCAAAGGAAGCAGATATCGATGCTTTGATTATCAATGATGAAATGCCGTCAAATACAATGACACAGGAGGAATGTGTGGCATATTTGAAAGAAGCAGGCATACCTTTTGTTTATAATCAGAGTAAAGAAACAGTGTTAGAATTTTCGGAATTATTGCTTTGTACCGCAGAAAATATGGACGGAGATATTTCAGAAGCAGAATTTGAACTTGTAAAAGAAGCATTAAAAGGGCAGAAGAGTGTTTTGTTAGTGACGGATAAGCTGCTCAATGTGGATTCGGGACAGAATTTTGAAGGAAAGCTGGCAGAACTGGTAACAGAAGAAACAGTGCTGCAAAATTATGCCAGAGGAGAACAGTGGCAGAAAACGCTTTTACGAAATGGAGTATATGGCTTTGAACAGAATGCAGAGCATACACATATGGTTACGTTAGTTAGAGTGCGATAATATATAGAAGAAAGGTAATTATTCAGAACAGTTCAAAACACTTGCTGTTTTGAGCAAAAGAAAGTGTTTTGAAGGAATGGAATAATGACAAAGAGAGAATGTTTATGGAATATGCATTTGATACACTGATAAAAGAAAAGGTTTTAAATAAAATAAATGAATATCAGAAGTATACATTTGTCTCGGCAATTCTTGCAGGTTTTTGTGCACATGGATTTATGTTTTTTCAGAAGATAAGCTATTTGGATGATAATACCTATTATTTTGATGTAGGGGAAACGTTTGCGTCGGGACGATGGGGACTTGGAATTATAAAAGCTATCAACGATATATTGGGGCTTGAAAATTATAGTATGCCATTTTGGAATGGGTTTTCTTCCCTTATACTGATTGCTGTGGCAGCGATGCTGATAGTTGAAATTTTTCAAATTGAGCATAAGACATATGCGGTATTGATTGGTGCGTATATGGCAGTGTTTCCGGTAGTTACTTCTACGTTTGCCTATATGTTTACAGCACCGTATTATTTTGTGGCAGCCTTATGTATGGTGGTTGCGGTGAGTCTTACTTGGAAGTATTCTAAAGGGTTTCTTTGTGCAATTGGATTTATTGCAATCGGAATGGGGATTTATCAAGCATATTTTGGGGTAGCAACGGCATTGTTTGTAATGTTGTTACTGGTTCACTTTTCTAAAACTTCCTTTGAAGAAAATCTAAAAACAGCATTTAAGTATTTGTTTACGTTGATAGCAGGGATTTTGTTATATTTTTTGATGAATAAATTGTGTCTGGTGATTACAAAAACAAACTTAAATGAGTATCAGGGTATTAGTGGTTTGGGGGCTTTATCGCTCAAGGGAATTTTAAGTGGAATCAAAGACGCATATCTGATGTTTCCGAAATTAGTTACAGGAAACTTTTTAGGAATTACAAATAGCATTCTAATTCGTGTGAATTATCTGGTCTGTTTCTTGTTATTTTTCATTTTAGTAGGGATACTTTTTCGACAGATAAAAGGTTTTTGTTTTAATAAAATCTTATATGTGATATTATTATGTTTAGTTCCGCTTTCTTTAGCGGTGATTTCAGTAATGGCATTTTCAGAGGAAACCTATATTCATACGCTGATGATTTATAGCTTTGTATTTATTGCTCTTTATCCGTTTATTTTATTGCAGGCAGTAGCGAAAGAAGAATTGGGAAAAAAGAGCAAAAAATTAATAAATTGGCTTCATGGAATAGCTTGTATTACTGTGACAATAATGTTATTGTTTTATATTAGATTGGATAATGCTGCATATTTAAAGGCACATTATCAGCAGGAAAATGCGATGGCCTATTTTACGGTGGTGATGGCAGAGATTAAGGGAACAGAAGGTTATCAGGATGGCCTTCCGGTTATCTTTTTGGGAAATTTAGATGGAATGGACAGTTCCATTGCTCATGTGACAGAATTTGACAGGATTACCCTGCAAGGGTATCATACGAATATGAATCAGTTTATTTCCTATTATGCAGGGACAAAGTTTATGAAGCTGCATTGCGGATATGCTTATGAACTGCCTGAAAATGTGGAAGAAATAAAGGAATTGGAGTATGTACAGGAGATGCCATGTTATCCAGATAAGGGTGCGATAGAAGTAATTGATGATGTGGTAGTGGTGAAATTTTCAGAGTATTAATGGAAAGTAAGAGATATAAAATAATAATAAGACTAAGATGTAAAAAGTAACAGAATTTGTAACTATGAGGGTACTGAATAGTTACCGGAATTTTTTGAAAATTAGCAAGGAATGAAAGGAAGCACGAATGAGGAAGGAACAGGGAAAAAAATTGTGGAAAAATTTCATATGTAATGTCCCATGGGTTATTTCTGCCGCGATGTGGTATGTAACACAGCACTGGGAGTCTTCCTATCTTCTTCCTTCAGTAGGATTTGCTTTGATAGCGGCAATTGCCGTTGCTATGTTTAGCGATAGTTTCTTACAAAAGGTACGTTTAGCACCGAATTATATTCTGACTTTAGCAGGATTATCTGCGATAGGGATGATTTTATTTCCAATCAGGTTTTTAAAAGTACCCATCTGGTGTTCGATAGCATCTATCTGGTTTGTGTATTCTCTTTTGGTTCTATTATACAAATATTTGCAGGGAATTTTGGCAGATATTTTTGAGAACTTTACCAAAAAGGAATGGCTTGTAGTCGGAATGGTTACGGTTATTTATATTATTTTTATTGTATTTTCATTTAGTAAATCGGTAGCATTTTATGGGGCAAAATATGGAGGAGATATTATTTATACTTCGGATTCGACTCAGTTAGTACAAAAAAATGTGTATCTCTTTCTGCTTCATCCGGAAAATGATTTGAGACAGCCCTTGTTTGCCATAGCGGCGGCACCATTTATGGCATTGCCTTATTTGTTATCTGTCATGCTTGCATCTATACCCTATGCCCCTGCGATATGTTTGGGAATAGGGCAAATGTTATTGTTACTGTTTACCTTTGTGATGTTAGTTCGGATGTTAAAGGTAGAAAAAAGGGAAGGAATGCTCTTTTTTGTATTGATTTGTCTGATGTATCCGTCAATTTTATTTTCGATTATGATGGAACAGTATATCGCAGCTGTTTTTTGGGTGATATTATATATATATGGACTTGTCATGCGAAATGAAAAGAGTGAAATCGCATTAATTGGTTCGGCAGGAAGTCTTTTAACCAGTGCTGCATTGGTTGTATTTGATGAGAAAACGGAGCCGTTTTTATGGAAAAATTATATCAGGCGAATTTTTGAAACAGCAGGAAAAGGCGTTTTTGCAGTAGTATTTTTCTGTCGTATGGATGTGGTGTTTACATTATTGGATAAGATAGATACGTTAAAACAGTTTTCTGGGGAAAGTGTTCCAATGAATGACCGTCTGCTTCAGTACACAGCATTTGTAAAATCGTGTTTTTTTGCACCGACAGCAGGCGAAAACTGGGTAAAAGGAAATCGTTTAAGCTGGCAGTTGGCAGAAGTGGAAATGGTTTCTTTTGTGGGACTGCTTTTGATTGCAATGGCAGTTTGTGGATTTTGGATGAATAGAAAGCAGTTATTAGCTCAAATATGTGGTTTTTGGGTCTTACATTCTGTCGTCATTCTCTGTGTTTTAGGCTGGGGAACGGTGGAAAATGGTCTGATTTTGTATGCCTTGTATTATAGCTGGGCATATTGGATACTTGTATATCAGTTCCTTGCAAAAGGGCTGATGAAATGTAAAATGGGGATAAAATATATTATTTGGGGAGTTATTTTATTATTGCTTGCAGTAATAAATGGAAAAGGAATATTAGAATTACTTATATTTGCGAGAACTTATTTTCCTACATATTAATCCATTTGTAACTCTCAAGATTGAGGGGAAAATATGAAAAAATACATCCGATTGATGCGTATGCATCATTATATAAAGAACTTTTTGATTTGTGCGCCGATTTTCTTTTCCGGAAGGATTTTAGAACCGGTGTTATGGGGAAAGGTATTGTGGGCATTTCTAGCGTTTGGAATGCTTTCTTCACTGGTATATATTGTAAATGATATTCGAGATGTAGAAAATGACAGAAAACATCCGACCAAATGCAAACGTCCGATTGCATCAGGTGAGATTTCTGTAAAAGGAGCTGTTTTCTTTGCAGGAATTTTGGTATTTTTGATTTTTGTATGTTGTATTTTGGGTCAGTTTGGAGTGCGTACCATTGGTACAATGGCAGTTTATCTGCTTTTGAATTTATTATATAGTTTTGGTTTAAAGAATTATCCTGTGGTGGATATTGCAATTCTAGCTTCGGGATTTGTATTGCGCTTGCTGCTTGGTTCTGTGGTGACAGGGATTTTGATATCAGATTGGCTGTATTTGACCGTTACAATGGCTGCATTTTATTTTGCATTAGGAAAACGCAGAAATGAACGAATAAAATATGGAGAAAGTGATACGAGAAAGGTATTAAAAGCTTATAGCAAATCTTTTTTAAATAGTATGATGTATATGTGTCTTGCCTTGACGATTGTTTTTTATTCATTGTGGACAGTAGATAGTGAGCATGAGGTGGGAAATTTTTCATTAATATGGACAGTGCCGATTGTATTATTAATTTGTATGAAGTATTGTATGGTAATAGAAAGTGATTCAGACGGCGACCCGGTGGAGGTGCTGATTCACGATAAGACATTATTAATGTTATGCTGTATCTGGGCAGTGATTATTGTAGCAGCGATATATGTGTTTTAGGAGGATTTTGTGGTTAGGGAATTAAAAGAACAGGTACTATTTTTTCTGAAAAGTAAATATTTTATGGCAAGTTTATTAATGGCAGCATTGTTTGGCTATGGATATGAGCTGGGGCATAGCACGTTAGGAGTGGATGATGCCTGTATTGAACTGTACTTTGGAGAAAGTTTAGGACTTGCGATTGGAAGATGGCCGTTTTATCTCATCAATCGAGTATTTCAAGTGGCAGAGTATACACCTGTCTACTTGGATTTACTTGCTGTACTTTTTTTAATGGCAGCAGCTATTTTATGGTGTGGACTCATCCGATATATTGTGAAAAAAGAACTGCCAATGACAGCTTATGTTGTATTTGCCGCAATGTTTTTAGATTATTCTCTGATTGCTGAGGTTTTTATTTTTATTTTACAAAATGGTGTGCCAATCATTTATTGTCTGATTGCGGCAGCGTTGTTTTTCTTATATTATTTGCTGACACAGGAAATGGATAAAAAGGTATGGATAAGCTCTGTCTTTTGTATTAGCCTTATGGTGTCTGTTGCAATTGGATTTTATGAATCTGCGGCAGCATTATTTTTATTTGGAGTATTTTTTATTTTGCTTGTCGATATGTTTTCGGAAAATGAATTGAAGGCAGATAAGATGAAGCGTGCTGTATCCATTCTTTTTTTAGCGGCAAGAATTTTAGTGTATGCAATTGTAGAGAGAAGTCTGATTAACCGTATCTGTATGTTGATTTTTAATGTAGATGCTTATGGATACCGTAGTGTGTCAGATTCACTTTGGATTTTGGAAACTCCCGGAAAAATCATCAATATTGTATTAGAGTTAATTCGTGATTACATTGCAGTTGCACATGTCTTTTATCCAATCAAAGTATTTTTGATTGCAGCGATTTTGTTCTGGGTGATTTTAATAGTAACAGGAATTCGTAAAAAGAGATATATGATGCTTTTGATGGGTGTTGGTATGTTTGTGTCGATGTTTATCATTAGTATTTTCCAAGGAGAAGGGCTTCCTTATCGAGCAGCACAATCGTTGAATGTGTTTGTGGCAGGAACGCTATTTGTAGTAATGGTGCTTTTGCTTCGGATAAAAAATCCATTTCGCTATGTTGGAATCGTACTGGTGTTCTCTTTGATTTATAATTCCGCATTTGAGCTTACGAGATGGTTTAAATTGGATTATGAAAAAAATCAGATAGAATTGCAGGCATTATATCAGGTGATTGAGGATTTAGAAGATATGGATTATGAGCCATACGGGGATATTGGAAAACCGGTGGTATTTATCGGAGAATTTCAATTTAATGACAGGCTTGTGAACCAATATTCGATTATAACGGGACAAAAATGGTATCCGATTGTTCGTAAAATCAATGATTATTTAGAAATTCCACCATATTACCGTTATCCATTTGTGCAGACATTGGGAAATTCCTTAATTAACTGGGGCATGATAGGAATGTCAGAATATGAGTCTTATAATAGTATGATGTATTGGATTTTTAGGGAGTTAGGATATAATATTACAGTCGGGACAAATGAAATGTATCAGGAAGCGATGCAGTATTTATATGAAATGCCTGATTTTCCGGAAGAAGGCTATATGAAAGAATTTGAGGAATATGTTTTAGTGAAGTTTTAATTATAGAAGAAGGATAACTATTAATTTTTAATGAATTTTTGTATCGTAACTATGAGGGTACTGAATAGTTACGAAGAAGGATGAAGCTATGGAAAAATCATCAATTGTTATAAATTATGAAACAGAGAATCAAAAGAAAAAGATAGATTTCAAAGAAGAATGGAAAATAGCAGTCATTGCAACGTGGATTGTAGGTCTGCTTGCCCATGCGTACCGTTTTTTTAATTTTTTACCGGTCTGGGATAGTATGTATAATTTTAAAGGTACAGGCTCTACTTATGAATCGGGAAGATGGTTTTTGGAATTTGTAGGAAAATTTTCAACAGAATATGATATGCCATGGGTGAATGGTGCCTTATCATTGTTTTATTTAAGCATTGTGGTAGTGCTTTTAATTGAACTTTTGGAAATAAAGGGGAAGGCAGCAATTATTTTAACAGCGGCATTAGTGGCAGCGTTTCCAACTGTAACATCCTCGTTTGCTTATATGTTTACTGCAGATGGATATATGCTGGCGTTTTTATTGTCGGTGGCAGGGATTTTTTTGACAGAAAAATATCGGCTTGGTTTTTTACCTGGAATGGTATGTATCTGCCTTAGTATTTCTACTTATCAGGCATATCTAAGTACAGCTTTGATGGTGGTTTGGATTATCTGTATCAAAAAGCTTTTGATTGATGAAAAAAAGATAGTAGAAGTAGTTCAAATTGAATATAAACAGGTCATTGCAGTGGTTGGTGGTTTTATTTTAAATCGAATTTTGACAACTGTGGTGAATGATTATGTGGGAATTTCATTGATTTCTTATCAGGGAATTAATGAGATGAAGTTATTAAGCTTTAAAGAATGTATAGAAAATATACATTTGGTACAATTATATTTTGGATGGTTTCTCCAAATCGGCGTGCAAAAGGAAGATAATTGGTATTCGCACTTGAATACGATTATCATTCTTGCTATTATGGTACTTAGCATTTGGCATACTTATAAGAAAAAATTATATAAAAGACCTTTGGAACTCATAAGTCTTTTATTTGGTTATTGGTGTACGCCAATTCTTGTTTTTATTATTTCGTTTGTATCAAAAGATGTGTCCTATCACACCTTGATGATAATGAGTATTGTTTTTGTTTATCTCCTATTGCTTTTGCTGATTGTCGAGATGAAGTCAGGAAAAAGAATAGAGCAAGTGATGAAGGGAGCAGCCGTTCTAGGACTATGTGGAATTTGCTATTACAATATACTTAATGCAAACTATGCGTATTTTAGTATGAATTTAAGTTATGAGAAGGCATATACCATTAGTCAGGATATTTTAGAACGGATTGAAGAAACCGAAGGGTTTAATGGAACACAGCCGATTGCCATCATAGGCTATTATGCAGGAGATACTTGGGAAGTTATTCCAACGGTTACAGAGATGGCAGGTATTTATGATACGAACTTTTTATGGGATACGGCACATTATTTGTCTATGTGGAGATATTGCATGGGCAGATATTATGGTGAGGCTTCTGCAGAAGCCATAGAGATGATAAAGCAAACAGAAGCCTATCAGCAGATGGGAGTTTATCCATATGCTAATGCTGTAAAAATCATAGATGGAGTGGTAGTGGTAAAATTGCCGCCATCATAGATAGAAAAATAACTATGAGGCTACTGAATACTTATAAGTAGGGAATGCGTATGAAAAAGGAATAACGAAAGATGAAAAAATTAATCAATAGTGTTTGGAATTTAATTGTTACATGTTGGAAAAATGATATATTGAGGTATATTTTTATCGGCGGCTGTACCACAATGGTAAATTTGGTCAGTTATTATCTGCTTCGGACATTTACCGCAATCAATATGAATGTGGCAAATACCATTTCGATTATTTTAGCGATTTTATTTGCTTATGTTACAAATGCCACGTTGGTATTTCAGTCTGATGCAAAGGGCTTTCATGCACGTTTTTCAGAATTTGTCAAATTCATCAGTGCAAGGGTTGCTACAATGGTATTAGAAATTGGCGGTGTATGGTTTATGGCAGATGTGATAAAAATGAATGATTATATTGCAAAGTTTATCATACAGTTTATAGTTTTGGTGGTAAATTATATATTTAGTAAATTTTTTGTCTTTGTGAAGGGAAAAAATTGAAGGAGGACATGAAGATGAAACTGTCATTAGTAGTTCCTTGTTATAACGAGGAAGGAAATGTACGTTTATTTACAGAGCAGGCGAGAGAAATTTTAAAAGGAATTGAATATGAATTGGTATTCATCAATGATGGAAGTAAGGATGGGACAATTCGGGAATTGAAGGCTTTGCATAAAGAGAAAAAAGAAAATATGACCATTATTAATTTTTCAAGAAACTTTGGAAAAGAGTCTGGTTTGTATGCAGGACTTTGCAATGCAAAGGGTGAGTATGTGGTCATTATTGATGCTGATTTGCAACAGCCAATTTCCGTAGCAAGGGAAATGTATGAATTTTTAGAAGAACATCCGGAATATGATGAAGTCGCAGCTTATCAGGAGGAACGAAAAGAGGGAAAAGTTCTTACTTTCTTTAAAAGTGCATTTTATGAGATTATTAATAAATTGTGCGATATTGAATTGTACAAGAATGCAAGTGATTTCAGATGTTTAAGAAGAAATGTAGTGGATGCCATTTTAAGTATGTCGGAATACCATAGATTTTCTAAAGGAATTTTTGCATGGGTTGGATTTGATACCTATTATCGTCCTTATGAGGTACAGGAGCGAAATGCGGGTACAACCTCTTGGTCTTTTTGGAATTTATTGGCCTATGCATTAGAGGGAGTAATATCTTTTTCTACGAAGCCGTTAAAAATGGTAATATCCGTAGGGATTGTGACTTCTTTGTTATCAATTTTTTATATGATAGTAGTAATTCTTCAAAAGTTGATTTGGGGAATTGCAGTACCGGGGTATCCAACAATCATTGTTTTAATCTTATTAATCGGTGGGATTCAGCTTACCGTAATGGGAATTATTGGCGGATATCTTGCAAAGGTTCATATTGAGGTGAAAAACAGACCTATTTATATTGCAAAAGAAGTTTTGCATGGACAAAAAGAAAAATAGGCAGATTGGCAGTTAGATGGAGAAAAATAGAGTATGGCTGAAAAAGTTACAAAAATAAGTCAATGGGGCTTTGTGATTATTACATTCGTCTTATTGGTGTATCGAATTACATTACACGCAGATACAAGTGATGAAATTATGAATTTAAGTATCTCTTATCGAATTGTATTAGGGGATATTCCATTTTATCATGTGCGGGAAGTATATCAGATTGGTGCGATTTTTATGGTTCCGTTTGTATGGCTGTTTGTAAAGCTGACAGGAGGAACGACAGGGATTATTTTATATTCACGAGTGTTATATATTATTGCTTTAGTAGGCTGTGCTATTTTAGTGTATCAAATGCTAAAAAAATATATTCGGAAAGACCATGCATTCTTTTTAAGCTATATTGTAGTATTTTTTGAATTATTCAGTATGTATTATCTTTGGTATGATACAATGGCTGTGATATTTTGTCTGCTGGGAGATTTGGCAATTGTAAAAGCTGTGGAGATAAAAAAGGAGAATAAACAAAAATATTTGTATCTGTTTGCAGCAGGGATTCTTCACAGTTGTATGGCAGTAGTGCATGTGGCATTAATTCCGATGGCACTTGGAACAGCTGTATTTCTTTTTATTTTGCTTTCTGTACATTATGGGAGAAAATTCACTCATGTATTAAAATGTGTAGGTGCATATGTGTCATTTCCTTTGACAGTGATTCTTTTAGCAGTAGCAGTAATTTTAATTACCGGAAGTTTTGAAATGGTTTTAGCTTATGTGGAAAGTATGCTTGCTGCCAGAGATATTAATATGAGCTTTTTGGATGTTATCATACAAGTGAAGGATTCTTTTATGGTAGTGAATGTATACCTTGTGAATTTAACCAAGGTATTACTTATAGCTTATGCAGCTTGTTGGTTTTTACCACATTTGTTTCCAATTCTTGCTTTTGGAATTATCGTATTTCCGATATATAATCAATATTTGCTGCCTGCAACAAGTGTACGCGGTCTGCCAAATTATTTAGCATATATCGCAATGTGGGCACCTTTATTGTATTTGTTAATTAAAAAGAAAGAAAAAATTGACACATGTTTCTTTTATATTTTTTGGCTTCCATTTCCATTGTCTATGATGTTTATTCCGTATTTCTCATTGATGAGTATGTATGGACCGATTAAAGCGTGGATGATATGTCTGCCTGCGGCATTGGTGAGTTTATATTATTTACTACGCCTTTGGAAACAGATGGTAAGTGAGGATACAGTTGTAGTCTGCAATTGTCTGTTTGCGATTGTAACATTGACATTACTTTGGAGTGGTTATAAATACGTTTATTTAAATGAACCGTTGATTGAGGCGGATAATGTGCGGCTGACAGAGGGTATTTTTGCAGGAATTAAGGTAAATGAGAGCATGGAATATATGCCTGAGATGGAAAAAATGGTGCAAAATTATATCGATGGCTGTGAAACGATTTTAGTTAGCCAAGAATTGCGCAGTATTTATCTGATGACGGACTTAAAACCATTTACCAGAACAACGGAAATGGCAACAATTTCAGATGGAACGACTAGATGGTGGTGGCAGCAGGTGGTGTATCTAAATGAAATTGGAGGCTTGCCGGATGTGTTATTTTTGGTGGAATTGGATTTGGTAGACCCGATGATTTTAGACTTGATACGGACAAATTATAAGTTTGTAAATCGGGAAATGGCAGGAGAGAATTTGATTTACATTTATAGAAAAAATGGAGTATAGAGAGAATAAAGTGAAGCGTAATTATGGAATTGATTTATTGAGAATGCTACTCATGTTTATGGTAGTCATTCTGCATGTATTGGGAGATGGCGGGATACTGGATGCAGCAGAACCGCTTTCCTTCCATTATAATGTGGCATGGCTTTTGGAAACATTTTCTTATTGTGCGGTAAATGGCTATGTTTTGATTACAGGCTATTTTTACATAGATGGCAAATATCATGTTTCATCCTTGATAATGCTGTGGTTACAGACTGTTTTGTATACATTTGGAATTATGGCAGCAGCATGTATTCTAAAGCCCGAATTATTTTATATTGAAGATTTATGGGATGCGCTCTTTCCGATTTCAAGAAAGACGTACTGGTATTTATCAGCTTATGTGGGATTGTTTGTTTTGATACCGCTTTTAAATGCAGGGATTTGTGCATTATCAGAGTTAAAAATGAAGCAGTTGCTAAAAATGATACTATTGGTATTTTCTGTGTATAGTACATTTGCTTTAGGAGTGTTAAAGGGAGACCCGTTTGGAGAATTAGAAGGATATAGCTTAATTTGGCTGATTGTAATTTATATTATTGGAGCGTGTATTAAGAAGTATGGATGGGGAGAAAAAATTTCCGTAAGCAAAGCAATGCTTGGATTTGTGGCAGTAGTAATGATTTCTTGGATAGTGAAGCTGGTATTATTAAGCTTTGCAAGAGATACGATAAATAGTAATTTATTGATATCCTATACTTCGCCTACGATGGTAGCAGCGAGTATTTTTCTCTTTCTTGCCTTTAAAAAATTGACCATTCCAAATGCCCTGAAAAAACCGATTGCAATATTTTCACCTGCAGCATTTGGGGTTTACTTAATTCATAAGCAGGAATATGTAGCAGGATTTTTCATTCGGGGGAAATTTGTACATTATTTAGAATTAAATGGCGTTGCAATGATTGGTGCGGTATTGCTTACTGCTGTGGTAATATTTATCATTTGTATTTTAATTGATTTGGTTCGCTGTAAAATTTTTACATTGTTAAAAATAAAACAAAAATTAGAAAATATTTAAAACAAAGTGCTATTTAGCTTACAGTTCACATATCAGCCAAAGTGCCGGAATCTTATGCT
>CAYMHX010000021.1:0-18203 GCA_964390325.1 uncultured Roseburia sp.
GTGCTGTTAAAAGAATAGATTTTGTCCATTCTAAGTTGTTGATGTTAAACTGTCCTACTGCGTAGTGACCAGCTTTTGCTTTGTCTAACATTTCTTTTGCTGATACTAACATATTTGTTTCCTCCATTTTAAAAAATTACTGTAATTATTCAGTACTTCATAATTACAATGCAAAAATTCATTAAAATTACTTCGTAATAAAATTTTTGCATATCTGAATCACTTTCTTTTGTTCAAAACAGCAAGTGTTTTGAACTGCCCTGAATAGTTACAAATATTTCGCTATAAAATATTATATCTCAATTTTTGGAAAAAATAAAGTATATTTTATAATTCTTCTTGTCAGTTACTGTTCACAGGTTACTTTTCACACGTCAGCCAAACACTTGCAGTTTGGCTGCGTAAGAACATGATTCAGGGGTTGATTTTTGCTTTGCGAAGCAAATTTTCATGCAAAAATCAATCGTTGCTGGTCACGGAGTGAACAGTAACGTTCACAGAGCTATCAGACAGTAAATGGCTGATTACTTTTTGAACAATCACAGTTTATTTCGATTGCCTGCTGTACATTCACAATCTCTACTTCTATATGATTTCCTCCAAACTCACCATCCAATGTCCATGGAATTTCTTTTTTCGCTGTAAACTTTACATTTCTAGTTTTAAAAGAATATATCATTTCTGTATCATCTACTAAATTTACCAGTGATGCAATCATCTCATTCAAATCTCTTGGATTTCTTGGCTTTTTAATCAATGTCACTTCAAAAATGCCGTCATCTAACTCTACGTCTTTCCCTGTCATTCCCTTAAAACCACCGACCGAAGTAGAATTTGTAATCATACCATAGATAAATTCACCCTGAATACAGTAATTATTAAATTCCACCTGCATCAAAAAAGATGGAATTTCATGCAGACTTTTAATTCCTTCTAAAATATAGGCTGCATGTCCAAGTACATTTTTCCATTCCTGACTCGTCTTATAAGATACCTCTGTAAACATTCCAAACGCTGCTACATAAACAAAATACGAATCATTAAACTTTCCTACGTCACAGGCAAATGGACTTCCTGTAACAGCCATAGAAGCTGCCTGCACCATATCCTTTGAAATTCCTAAAGATGTGGCAAAATCATTGGTACTTCCTGCGGGAATATAGCCTAACGGCACTTTTTTTTCACAGTTAAGTAATCCCTCGACCGTTTCATCCAATGTACCATCGCCACCGCTGCATACTACCAAATCATATTCTGCTGCTTCTCTTTTTACTTTTTCTCTTGCATCTCCTGCACACTGTGTTGGATAGATGGTAACATTATATTCTGCCTTTACCATCGTATCTACAATTTCCAACAAATGATTTTTAATCTGTGCTTTTCCTGAAAACGGATTAAATACAAATAATAACTTCTTCATTTCTAATTCAAACTTCCCTTTTTCTGACACTTCAATACCGTATATTTTCTTATTCATATTAATAACCAACCGTTCTGTATGTTAATTTTGTAACAAATTTGCCCATAAAATTTGAACCATAGGCACAATATTTGCAATATGAATCATTTTTTTACACGAACCTTGTATCAAAACCTATTTACCTTGCTGTAACAAATGTTTCAAGTGCTGCAATTGCTTCTGCTTCATCCTCACCTTCTGCATCAAGTATAAGCTCTGTCCCATTTATTAATGCTAAACTCATCACACCCATAATACTCTTTGCATTCACTCTTTTGGTATCAAGTTCTAAATACACACTACTATTAAATTGGTTTGCAAGTTGTACCAAATGTGCAATTGGTCTTGCCTCTAAGCCTGCTTTTAATCCCACTACTACATTCTTTTTCATAATCTTATTTTAATCCTCATTTCTGAGTAATTTATTCACACGCCCTCTTTCTGTCTCGGCAATGATGTTAATTTTTCGCAGCCTGTGATTTACTCCTGATTTTCCAACTGGTGGATTTAGATAAGTTCCCAGTTCTTTTAAAGGTGCTTCCGGATATTCTAACCGCAACAACGCAATCTCCTTTAAATTATTAGGTAACGTTTCTAATCCCACTGTATCACGAATATAAATAATATCCTCTAACTGTTTTACTGCCGCATTCACGGTTTTACTGATATTGGCAGTTTCACAATTTACCTTACGGTTTACAGAATTTCTCATCTCTTTTAAAATACGGACATTTTCTAAATTCATCAATGCTATATGAGCCTCCATGACGTTTAAAATATCCACAATTTGAGAACCTTCCTTTAAATATACCACATAATATTTTTTACGTTCTACAATTTTAGCATCCATGTCAAAATTGTTAATTACGTCTTTAAGCTGTTTTGCCTGTGCAAATGTATGACACACCACCTCAAAATGATAGGATTTACTTGGATTACTGATAGAGCCTGCTGCTAAAAAAGCACCTCTGATATAAGCTCTTTTACAGCAAATCTGTTGCAATAAAATACCATCCACTGTATCTTTTACTATCGGTATTCCATTTTCTGCATCCCACATTTTTACTGCCTCATACATTTTTTGCATAGAGGTTTCATCTAAACTTTCTGAACCTGACAACTCACGAAATAATATATATTTCTTCTCATCAGTCAATGGATTGTCTGACTCCCATGCCATAATCGCCGCCATTTCTGCAATCTGACAATGTCTGCCCCGACCCACATGACCAAATAATTCTTCTTTCACTTCACTTGAAAATGACATTTATTTCCCTCTTAACGCATCTTTTCCGATATCGCGATGCTCGATTTTTAATCCGTACTCTGTCTTTCCAACAAGACGTTTATGTAACTCATTTGCCAAAGTTACAGAACGGTGTTTTCCACCCGTACAGCCAATAGAAATAACCAACTGATTTTTTCCTTCTGAAATATAATTTGGAATTAAAAATTCTATCATATCATGTAATTTATCTAAAAAAACATGTGCTTCTTTAAACTGTAGCACATACTCTTGTATTTCAATATCATTGCCAGTCTTTACACGCAATCCTTCTACATAATACGGATTTGGCAGAAAACGAACGTCAAATACTAAGTCCGAATCCACTGGTATTCCATATTTATAACCAAACGATAAAATCGTAATAAAAAGATTTTTATAATCCTGATTTTTTAAAAAGATTTTTTCTAATTCTACTTTCAATTCTCTCGTCAAAAGCTGACTGGTATCTAAGATATAATCTGCCTGTTCCTTTAAAAATACAAGTTTTTTGCGTTCTAGTGCAATTCCTTTATCTATTCTCTCTTTTGGTGCAAGGGGATGGCTTCTTCTGGTTTCTTTGTAACGCTTCACCAAAACACAATCCTCTGAATCCAAAAAGAGAATTTCATAATCTATGCCTCTTGATTTAATACGCTCTAAAATATCTTTTAGTTCTCCTAATGCCTGTCCATTGCGGGCATCAATGCCCAATGCTACTTTTTGTAATTCTATATGTTCCAATTCTGAAAGCTCTACAAACTTCTCCAATAATGGAACGGGTAAATTATCAACACAATAAAATCCCATATCTTCCATCATTTTTAATGCTGTACTCTTTCCTGCTCCTGACATTCCGGTCAAAATCACGAATTTCATATTCTAAAATTCTCCCATCATTTTCACTTCCGGTTCCAATTTTACTCCAAACTGTTCTTCTACTTTTATCGAAACATCTTTCATTAACTGTACAATATCTGCCGCACTTGCATTACCTTTATTAATTACAAATCCACAATGCTTTTCAGATACCTGTGCATCACCTACCTGATAGCCTCTTAACCCTGCTTCCATGATTAATTTTCCTGCAAAATATCCGGTTGGACGTTTAAAAGTACTGCCTGCACTCGGATATTCCAAAGGCTGTTTTGCAATCCGCTGTTCTCTTAATTCTGCCATTTTTTTACGAATTTCACTGACATCGCCACGATGAAGTTTCAAGGTAACACGAAGCACAACATAATGCTTTTCTAAAATACAACTATGACGGTAAGAAAGCTCTAATTCCTCTACGGTAAGTGTTTTTTGCTTTCCTTCCTCGTCTAATACAACTGCACTGATGACCACATCTTTCATTTCGCCGCCATACGCACCTGCATTCATTACCACCGCACCACCTAAGGTTCCTGGAATACCTGCTGCAAATTCAAACCCTGCCAAGCCATTTCCTGCTGCTAAAACAGCAATCTGAGCAAGTGTACATCCTGCCCCTGCCGTAATAACCTCTCCATCACAAAAAATCTCTCCTGCACGTTTTGTCAGTGCAATTACAACACCGCGGATACCTTTATCTCCTACAAGCACATTACTGCCGTTTCCAATAATATAATAAGGAAGTTTATATTTTCTACAAATATCTATAATCACAGATACAGCCTCCGTATCAGGCGTAACCAGCACATCTGCTGGTCCACCTGTACGGAAAGTCGTATGATTTTTCATAGGTTCTTTTGTAAAAATCCATGATGCATCAATACTTTGTTTTAACTCGTCTAAAAACTCGTCATATCTATTCATTATCTCATCCTCATTTTTGAGCAATTATTTCTATTTTGTAACTATTCAGTATCTTCATAGTTACACACCTGACTCACTTTCTTTTGCTTAAAACAACAAGTGTTTTAACCTGCTCTGAATAGTTACTCTATTTTTCATTTAAGAATGCCAAATATCCTCTATATGCTTCATATAAGTCTACTTTACTGATAATTTCCCATGGTGCATGCATATTTAATACTGCTACACCACTGTCAATAACATTCATTCCATAATTTGCCAGAATATAAGCGATAGTTCCGCCGCCACCCTGGTCTACCTTTCCAAGTTCTGCAGTCTGGTAAGACACCTCATTACGTTCCATAATATCTCTTAATTTTCCAATATATTCTGCATTCGCATCATTAGAACCGCCTTTTCCACGAGAACCTGTATATTTATTAAATACCATACCTTTTCCAAAATATGCTGTATTTGTTTTTGTCATTACAGATGGGAAATTCGGGTCGTATGCTGCTGATACATCCGAAGAAAGCACCTTGGAATTTTTCAATGCACGACGTAATTTTAATTCAGAATATTCGCCTGCTGCATTCATTACTTCTGCTACCGTATTTTCAAAGAAACGGGATTCCATACCACTTGCACCGACACTTCCGATTTCTTCCTTATCTACTAATAAGCAGACACTTGTATATTCAGGGTCTTCCACTGCGGCAATCGCTTCATAAGAAGGATAAGCACAAACTCTGTCATCATGTCCATAGCCCATAATCATACTGCGGTCAAAACCATAATCTCTTGCTTCTCCTGCCGGTACAACTTCGATTTCTGCGGAAAGGAAATCTTCTTCCTCAATATCGTATTCCTGTGCCAAAAGGTTCATAATATTTGCTTTTACTTTTTCTTTTGCACGTTCTTTTTCTTCTTTATCTGAATCATCTAATGGAATGCTTCCAATTAATAAATCAAGATTTTCTCCCTCGATAACTTTTGCAGCCTTCTTTTCTAACTGTTCTGCGGAAAGATGAATTAATAAATCACTAATTCCAAATACAGGGTCGTTTGGCTTATCTCCTACATTTACATTTACAACCGTGCCATCTTTTTTCACAATCACACCATGAAGTGCAAGTGGAAGTGTTACCCACTGATATTTCTTAATTCCACCATAATAATGGGTATCAAACAATGCAAAATCGGTATTTTCATACAATGGGTCTTGTTTTAAATCCAAACGTGGTGAGTCAATATGCGCACCTAAGATACTCATACCTGCTTCTAAACTTTTTTTACCAAGTACAAACAATGCAAGTCCTTTGCCCATATTGTTTGCATAAACTTTATCTCCTGCTTTTAATACAGTTCCTTCTGCAATAATGGTATCTAAGTCCACAAATCCTGCTGCTTTTGCTTTTTCAATCACTGCTGTAACACATTCACGTTCTGTTTTACATTCTGAGATAAATTTGCGATAACCTTCTGCAAAATCCATCACAGCCTCTCTTTTTTCGCCTACAGGGTATTTTCCCCATGCATTTTTTCTTTCCATTTTTTCTTATTCTCTCTTTCTTTTTACTCTCCATTTCGAAGCGTTTACGCTTTGAAACGCGAGCTGAATCTCAAATTCAGCTTTGTAATTAAGGGATTTGTGTCGCTTTGACATAAATCCTGCGTGTAAAAATAGTATATCAATACTATTTTTCAGGCTAATCTTCCTCACGTTTTTTTGTCATATTTTCCTGCCAGCGGCGGTAAAGCTCTTGTGCCGCATTATAGCCTTGTTTTTTCTGACGATGATTTACGGCTGCCGTTTCACAAATAACAGCCAGATTTCTTCCGGGACGAATTGGAAGTGAATGACACACTACTTTATTTCCTAAAATTTCAATATATTCTTCTTCCATTCCCATACGGTCATAAAACTTTTCTTTTTTCCATTCTTCCAGTTTAATAACTAAATCAATCTCCTGCTTCTCCTTGACACTTTCTACACCATATAAATTCTTTACATCTACGATGCCAATGCCGCGAAGCTCAATAAAGTAACGGGTGATATCCGGTGAAGTTCCTATCAGTGTATGCTCATTTATTTTTCGGATTTCTACCACATCATCTGTAACTAAACGGTGCCCACGCCGTAACAACTCTAATGCTGCTTCGCTTTTACCGATACCGCTTTCTCCCATAATTAAAAGTCCTTCACCATATACATCCACTAATACTCCATGAAGGGTAATACATGGTGCAAGCCATTCTCCCAGACAATAAATCAGCTCTGCCATAAATTCGGATGTTTTTCTTTTTGTACCAAGAACCGGAACATTGTTTCTTTCAGCTATCCGTAAAAACTGTTCATCCGGCTGTAAATCTCTGCAAAAGATAATACATGGAATGTCATAAGACATAAATTCTGTATAAATAGCTTCTTTTTTCAATATATCCAACTGCTGTAAATAAGCACATTCTACCGTTCCAATAATCTGTACACGAGACTTCTCAAAATGTTCAAAAAAACCTGCTAATTGTAATGCAGGACGATTTACATCACTGACTGTAATACGATGACTTTTTAATTCCATATTCGGAAGAAAATGATACAATTCCATAATTTCTGCTATTTTAGCTACGCTAACGCCTTTTTCTGTTCCACTCACTCCAAATCCCTGCCTTTCTTCTGTCGTAAGAGAAATCTTATTTTTACAAACAAAACAACAAGTGTTTTGTCCTATTCTAAACAGTTACCTTTTAATACTTAGAATATAGCATATTTATAAAGCTTCTTCAACTTTCTTATCATACTAAAAAATTACGTTACTGGTCATGTGTGAACAGTAACGTTCACACCCATAACTTAATTCTTAATTTTGTTATGAAAAAACTGGTAAACAGCCAATGCCGACTTGGCATTCATACTGTCCGTATCTGCTAAATCCTCTATACTTGCCGCTTTTATCGCATCTAGAGATTGATACTTTTTCATCAAAGCCTTTCTTCTGGCAGGTCCAATTCCTTCAATATCATCTAATACGGAATGCACCTGCTCTTTACTTCGTAAAGACCTGTGATATTCTATCGCAAACCGATGTGCCTCGTCCTGAATTCGTGTAATCAGCTTAAATCCCTCGCTATGAGTATCTATAGGAATTTCTATATTATTATAATACAATCCCCGCGTTTTGTGGCTGTCATCTTTTACCATACCACATACTGGTATCGAAAGTCCCAATTCTTCCAGCACTTGAAGGCAGATATTAACCTGACCCTTACCGCCATCCATCATAATCAAGTCGGGAAACCTTGAAAAACTCCCATAATCGAACTCCAGTTCTTTTTTCTCTAATTCCTTCTGTTCTTTCTTTCCATGTGTAAATCTTCTAGTCAATACTTCATACATCGAAGCATAATCATCTGGTCCTGATACAGTTTTTAACTTAAATTTTCGATAATCACTAGACTTTGGCCTTCCTTTTTCGTAAACAATCATAGAACCAACTGTTTCAAATCCATTGATATTAGAAATATCGTATGCCTCCATGCGAATAATTTCTTTCATTCCCAATAATTTTTCGATTTCTTTTACTGCCCCGATGGTTCTGCCTTCTTCTCTCCGCATTTTTTCTTTATCCTGCTCTAATACCAGCCTTGCATTTTTCTGAGCCAGTTCTATTAATTTTTCTTTGACACCTTTTTGCGGAATGCGAATATACACCTTGCTTCCTTTCTTTTCAGAAAGCCAGTTTTCTAAAACCTCCCGTTCTTGGATATCCTGTGGAAGAATAATCTCTTTCGGAAGAAATGGTGTTCCCGAATAAAACTGCTTTAAAAAAGTATTTAAAATCCATGCTCTGCTATCTTCCGTACCAATTCGCATATAAAAATGGTCTCGTCCAATCATTTTTCCACTTCTAATAAAAAAAACCTGTACGACTGCATCATTTTCATCTTTTGCTAACGCAATGATATCTTTATCCTCACCATTCGTATGTGTAATTTTCTGCTTTTGTGCAATCTGTTTTACACTACTTAACAACTCGCGGTATTCAATAGCTTTCTCAAATTCCATATTTTCGGAAGCCTGTAACATTTTTTCTTCTAAGGATTTTAAAATTGCTGTATAATTCCCATTCAAAAATTCTAACACACCATCTATTTTTTCTCGATATTCTTCTTTGGTAATATAGCCCTGACAAGGTGCCTGACATTGATGAATATGATAGTTTAAACAAGGACGTTCTCTACCAATATCCGTTGGAAGTTTCCGATTACAGGTACGAAGCTGATACAGTTTATTTATCATTTCAATCGTATCTTTTACTGCTCCTGCACTCGTATAAGGACCAAAATATTTGGATTTGTCTTTTTTTTGCTGACGTGAAAAGAGGACCCTTGGAAAATCTTCTCCAAGAGTCACTCTAATATATGGATATGTCTTATCATCTCGAAGCATTGTATTGTATTTCGGACAATGCTCTTTTATTAAATTACATTCTAAAACCAAAGCCTCTAATTCAGTATCTGTCACAATATATTCAAATCGTGCTATCTGCTTTACCATTTGCGCTTTCTTTATTCCCTCATTATGGCTCGGCTGAAAATACTGATGTACCCTTTTACGGAGGCTGACAGCCTTGCCAATATAAATAATGGCATCTTGACTGTCATGCATAATATAGACTCCAGGCTGTTCCGGGAGTTTTTTTAATTCTTCTTGAATATGAAACATACAATCTCCATTTCTGAGTCTTTCTATAATATTCAGCGTTAAAAAACTTCGTCAAATGTATAGCGATTCTATTTCCTCATAAATTCTACGTAACTATTCAGTACCCTCATAGTTACGAAACATTACACTTTTTCAAAACTATCATCATTGTGAAATTTTTCACATTTTTAAGCTGTTTTCCTATCATTTTTGATATTTTTTACTCAGAAATATTTTCACTTTCCACATTCTTTTTTGCTTCTGCTTTTTCTGTTTCTACTTCCTCCGACTGTTTTTCTAATACAATTTCATGCGTAATAGCTTTTCCTTCTGCCTCTAATGCCTGTTCCATAAAACTTTTCTTTCCATTTTCTTCTTCAGGTTCTGGAATTCCCTTAATTTCACGGAAAATTTTCATAAATTCTTTTCCAGTAATGGTTTCATGCTCATACAAATATTCGGAAATTCGATTTAAGCACTCACGATTGTCCACAAGCATCTGCATTGCATCTGCATAACACTGATTAATAATCGCTAATACCTCTTTATCTACCTCGGCTCTGGTCGCACTTGCTACATTATAAGCCGCCTGATTGTCCAAATATTTTCCTTCTGTGGAAGCAAGACACATCATACCAAATTTGTCAGACATACCAAATCTGGCAATCATTGCTGTTGCAATATTTGTCGCCTGCTCAATATCATTCGCTGCTCCACTCGTCGCTGATTCAAATACTAACATTTCTGCTGCACGGCCTGCCATATAGGTGCGAATTTTAGCCAGTAATTCTTCTTTTGTCTGCAAATATTTTTCTTCTTCCGGTGTCTGAAGCGTATAGCCTAACGCACCCATAGTACGAGGTACAATTGTAATTTTCTGTACTGGTTCGGTATCTTTTGAAAGTGCTGCCACAATCGCATGACCAACTTCGTGATAAGAAACAATTTTTCGTTCCTGTTCACTCATCACACGTTCTTTCTTCTCCTTACCACCAACTGCTACCAATTCAAATGCCTCAAATAAATCTGCCTGATTGACGTATTTTCTGCCTTTTTTTACAGCACAGATTGCTGCCTCATTAATCATATTCGCAAGGTCAGAACCAACCAAACCTGCTGTTGCTAATGCCAATGCCTCTAAATCAACCGTATCATCCATTAAAACATCATGTGAATGTACTTTTAATGTATCTAAACGACCTTTTAAGTCTGGTTTATCTACGATAATTCGACGGTCAAAACGCCCTGGTCTAAGCAAAGCTTTGTCCAATACTTCCGGACGGTTCGTTGCTGCAAGAATTAATAAACCTTTTGAAGTATCAAAACCATCCATTTCTGCTAAAAGCTGATTTAAGGTCTGTTCACGCTCATCATTTCCGCCGCCAAAACGGGAATCACGACTTTTACCAATCGCATCAATTTCATCAATAAAAATGATACATGGAGCTGCTTTTTGTGCATCTTGGAACAAATCACGCACACGAGCTGCACCTACACCGACAAACATTTCCACGAAATCGGAACCTGCAAGTGAAAAAAACGGAACTCCTGCTTCCCCTGCTACCGCTTTTGCAAGCAATGTTTTACCAGTTCCAGGAGGACCTACTAACAATGCACCCTTCGGAAGCTTTGCACCAATGTCTTTGTATTTGTCCGGATTATTTAAGAAATCTACTACTTCTTGTAAAGATTCTTTTGCTTCATCCTGACCAGCTACATCTTTAAATGTCACACCTGTTCTTTTTTCCATATCAAATACTTTTGCCTTGCTCTTGCCGACACCCATTGCACCACCGCCCATACGCTTCATAATAAAGCTCATAAGCACCCACAACAATACTAATGGCAATATCAGACTTAAAATATTGTAAAGCCATGTAGAGGTATTATCCGGAATGGCTCTTGATATTTCAATGCCTTCTTCTTTTAAAAGTGGCAATAATGCCTCATCATTGAGATATCCACAGTAATAACTTACCTGCTGTTCATAAAAGCCCATAGCCTCCTGTTCTTTTGGAGTAATATTAATTTGATAAGAGTCAAACTCTACCGCCTCTACTTCTCCTTCTTCTACCATTTCCAAAAATTCCGAATAAGTAATTTCCTCCGTACTCATCTCTGTAAAATGGTTCATCATCATTGTCATAAAAAACAATACAATCAAAGAAGTTACCACATAGATAAGAAATCCTTGGTTATTACGTTTGTTTTTTCCATTATTCTTATCGCCGCCATTTGAATGATTATCCTTATTATAGTTATCCATATTTATTCCTTTCTTATCATCCTAAACATTAACCTTTATTATATAAAAATTTTATTCTGAAAGCAATCTTTTCTAATTTTATTTTTCTTTATAGCAGTAACTTTGTTACTGTTCACTCAGCAGCTAATCACTTGCTGATTTGCTGCGTAAGAAAGTGATTCAGGTGTGAGCAGACTCCTTTTGCGTAGCAAATCTTTAAATGAGTCTGTGAATCGTTACTGTTTACGAGGTACGAATGAACAGTCAAGTAACTTTCGCTCATCAATTCAAAAGAAAAAATTATGATGCAAGCATATGATATTTTTTAGCTACTGACTGAACTGTTATATTTACATCTGATGACGCACAACAGCATATTCATCATCTAATTGATAATAAGGACAATCTCTGTACTGCTCTTGCATCATTCTTGCAAAATCATCTTCATCCATATCTACTTCACAATAATAGCATTCATCTTCTTCATCATACACATTATATACACATGAATCACAGCTTGTTTTTCCCATTATGTATTCTCCCATTGCAATTTTTTATTTTTTATGATATTTTATAATCCTGTTTCATTTTACACCAATCAATTTATTTGTAAAGGAGAATTCAAAATGTCCATATACGATAATTTACCAAAAGACCCTGTTATCCTTCTTAGCTTTACCAATACACAGCTTCGTGATACCTTTCAGACTTTAGCTTCCTTCTGTAATAATTTTCAAATTTCAGAAGAAGAACTCTGTAAGAAGCTTTCTATTTTAAACTACGAATACGACGAAAAATTAAACCAGTTTATATAAGTGTTAAAAATCCTCCGACCATTGCCGGAGGATTTTTGAGGAGTTTAGTTATGAAAATGTTAATTTTATCAAAGAAGAAGAACCAACTGTTGCAATGTCTTCCTTTGATGTTCTTAGTATACCCAACAATTATGTCCTAAGTATGTCAATTTTCATAAACCTTTCTAAAAAAAATAAATTTTATCTTTAGAAATCTTTAATAATTTGCTAACTATTCAGAGCCTCTGAATAGTTAGCTATAACACAGTAATCTCTCACAAAGTACAAGCAGTCTTTCTTCCTTTGCACTATTTTCCAAAATCACTGTTCCTTTTTCACAACTTGGATTTAATAAACCACACTGTTCTAAACGGCGTTTCGTTTCTCTTGCAGTTCCTGCTCCTCCATCAAATAGCATGGTATCTTCTCCCAATACTTTTTGTATTGTTTTCTTCACAAATGGATAGTGAGTACAGCCTAATACAACCGCATCTACTTTTTTATATGGTGCAAATAGCTTTTGTAAATACCCTTCCAGCTCTGCCCCTTCTAATTCACCGCGTTCTACAAATTCCATTAATCCTTTGCATGGAAGCGGAATAATTTCTGCTTCAGTTTCAAAACGCTGCATTAATTTCTGAAATTTTTCTTCTTTTATCGTCATAGGTGTCGCCATAACTACAACTGTTGGATGTTCTTTTGACAATACGGCAGGTTTTAATGCAGGCTCAATTCCAATCACCGGAATATCCTGATATTCTTCCCGCAAAGTCAAAATTGCCGCACTGGTAGCTGTATTACACGCTACTACCAAAGCCTTTACTCCTTTTTCATACAAATACGCTGCATCCGCCAAAACCAGTTTTACTACCTGTTCTAACGTTTTCGTACCATAAGGTGCATTTGCAGAGTCTCCTAAATAAATATAATCTTCATTTGGCATAAGAGCCTTTAATTCCCGTAATACGCTAATGCCCCCTACTCCTGAATCGAAAACTCCGATGGGAAGCATTGATTTTGTTATGTTATTTCCCACTTTACTTTACTTCCTTTGTCTGAACGTGTTACTACAAGTTTCTGTTCCATCTGTTCTTTTAATTCTGTTACATGGGAAATGATTCCTACCATGCGTTTTCCATCCGTCAACTGTTTTAATACCTCAATCGCCATTCTTCTGGAATTAGCATCCAACGAACCAAAGCCCTCATCAATCAACATCATATCCATACGAATTCCACCTGCATTCCTTCCCACAATGTCAGAAAGCCCCAGTGCCATCGCTAATGCTGCCATAAAGGATTCCCCTCCTGATAAGGTTTTTACATCTCTTTCACTATCCGTTACAAGGCTATAAACTGCTAAGTCCAAGCCTTCATTGGAACGCCTTCCAATACGGTTTTCTTCCTTTAACTTTAAGATAAACTGCTGATTACTCATCGTCAATAACCGTTTATTGGCTTCTTGAATAATTTGCCTAAAATACTGCCTTTGTATATAGGTTTCAAAATCAATTTTTGCCGAACCTGATAATTTCCCACTCGCTGTACGATAAAGACTTTTTATTATTTTATCCTCCTGTGTCAATTTCATACTCATTTCTTTATACTTTCTGCTATTTTCCAATACAGCACGATTGGTCTGATATGCCGTATAAAGCTGCAATTTTCTTCGTTCCAGATTTTTCGCATAGTTCTCTATTTCCCGTAACTGTTTCTTTAATTCAATTGTATCTTGTTTTTCTTTTCCTTTCAATGCTTTTTCCCAAGTTACAAGCTGACCTTCTATTAAAGTATGTTTTTCTTTGTATTCTCTGCTTTCTCTCTCTAGTTTTTGACGACTGCGTTCAGGCAAATATGCCTGTCGATAATCTTCTTCCCCTTCAAATACAGATTTTCCAAGCTGTTTTTCATATTCCTGTTTGGCTTCGAGCATATTTTTCTCTAAACCCTTATATTTCTCCAACTCCTGTTTTAACTGTCCCTTACACATTTGCAGTTCTTTTTGTGCTTGCTCTAACTGCTCCCTGCTTTTTTTCACTTTCTCTTTTGCTTTCTTCAATTCAACTTCTAATTCTTTTATTTGTTTTACAGCTCCCTTTACAGACAACACAGGATGCTTTGTAGAGCCGCAAACCGGACATGGTTGCCCTTCTTTTAACCCCATAGCTAAAATCCCTGCCTGTTGCTCAAGCAAAAGCTGATAATAGGCATTCTGTTGTTTCTCCGACTCAATTCCTGCCTGTTCTCTTTTTTCTTCCAGCTGCTTTATGGAGGTTTCCAGCTTTTCTATCTGCTTTTTAGACTGTTCTTGCCATTTAACAGACTCTATATATTTTTCCTCATAAATTCGGATTTTTGCCGCCTGTAGTGCCTGTGCAATCTGTTTTTCCCGAATTTCCTCATCTCCTGCCTTCTCCTCTAAGTCCTGATACTGGCTCAAAAGTTTTTCAAACTGCCCAAACTGATAATTTACTTCTTCCATTCCACTTAATGTAACCGAAAGCATTTTTATTTTTTCCTGATACTGTGTATATTCTGTTTCTACTAGTTTCCTTATTTTTGCAATTTTTTCATTTAATTCCTCTAACGAAACCTTTTCCTCAGCTTCCATTCCCTCTTTTAACTCATCGGGAATAATAATCCTTGCCTGTTCCTGTTCGTATGCCCTCTTATTTTCTTCAATTTGCTCATCTAAGTGCATAGAACGATGCTTTAACCGCTCTTGAATCTGCCAATACCTATTCGTTTGAAATAATTTTGAAAATATTCGTTTCCGTTCATCCGATTTCATATACAAAAGTTTTAAAAAATCGCCCTGTGCAATCATTACAATCTGTGTAAACTGCTCTGCTGACAAGCCTAAAATTTCTTCTATTTTTTTATCTACGGCGGACTTTTTTTCTGGATAAATACTGCCATCGGGCATCGTCAATTCTACATTTTGTGCTACTTTCTGTGTTTTTATCGTACCATTTTTTAATGTTTTTTCTATTTGATACTCTGGATTTCTACGAACCTGATATATTTGCTTTTTATAAGAAAAATTTAACTCCACATAGGTCTCTGTCGAAGCTTTTGCATATTGACTTCGCATCATACTGCCGCTTCGCTCACCACCGCTTGTCTGCCCATATAATGCAAACATAATTGCATCAAAAATAGTACTCTTTCCAGCTCCCGTATCGCCTGTAATCAAAAAAATTCCCTGCTGTTGCTTTGAAAAATCAATTTCTTCCCTACCTGCATAAGAACCAAATGCTGATACTATTAATTTCTGTGGTTTCATTCTAAACCTCATTTTCTTCTAAAATTTCTTTCAACATCAAATCTTCTTCTTCTGTCATTCTTCTTCCATTTAACTCCTCAAAAAATTGACCAAATGCCTCATACGGTGTCAACTGCTGTGTTTCTGCTTCTCTTAATTCCAACAGCTTTCTGGTTCTGGCATTGTCTATTTTTATTTCTAAAATATGGTCATATCTGTCCTCTAAGATTTCTCTTGAATGAGAAGCCTCTATTTCATCTGTCAACGTAATACTAACATAATCATCGCAGATATCCTCCCCCGCCAATTTCAAAACTTCCTCTAATGTACCTCTAATTTTACGAACCTTTTTCGGCATCTGCAGGAATAATTTTTTCCGTATTGGCTGGCTTCCCTTTTCTCCAAGTTCTACCATTGTTATAAATTTTTCATTACAGTCACTCATTGATTTCTGCATGAAAGTTCGTTCCGAAAAACAACAATCAACAACTGTATCACTTTCTTTCATCGTCTGACAGTAAATATATTCTTCCTCGACTTCACTTACCGAATACGGAAAAATCGTACCACAGTACCAATTTTTCTCCTCTCCTATTTTTTGTGAACGGTGAATATGTCCTAATGCTGCATAATCAAAGGACTTTAATGCCTCTATTGATACATTATCAATACCTCCTGCTGTATGTAGTTCCGAATTACTTCGTATCGGTTCCTTCCCGCCTCCTGCATAGAACTGATGACTCACTAAAACATTTCTTTTTGTCTGGTCAATCTGCTCTCGTTTCAACAAACGCATGATAGCATCCGAATAGCTTAATGTTTCTTCAAAAAACAACTTTTTTACAAATATAGGTTTTACAAATGGCAAAAGATAAAATACCACTTCTCCAAATTTATCTTTTATGCTTACTGTCTGAATATACTCCTCCTCCGTCATTGGCGGCATTCCTACAATATAAATCTTGTGTTTTTTTAAGATTTGGCTGGCATAATCTAAACGTCTTCCACTATCATGATTTCCTGCAATAATACAAATGGTAAGCTCCTGTTCCAACAAATCCAACTCTGACAAAAAATCATTAAATACCATTATAGCCTCCGCTGATGGAATTGAAGTATCATAAACATCTCCTGCCACAAGCAATACATCAGGCCGTTCTTTTCTTACATGCTCTACAATCTGATGCAGCAGCTCTCTTTGTACCTCGATTAAACTATAATGATGCAATTGTTTTCCAATGTGTAAATCCGATAAATGAAAAAATATCATAACTCCCCTTTCCATTTTTTCACAGATATGTTAATATATTAAAGATGTGATTTGAATTACATTCTCACTGTCAAAATTATAAGTATTTTGACCTAATTATAAAAATCTTTATTACTTTAGGAGGTTGCAACTTTGCAAAAAAATCATTCATTCGCAGACGCTAAACATTGTGAAATCTGTAACAAAGTCTTACCTCCACAGTTCGGTGACTCTATTTGCCCAATCTGTAAAGAATACTCTCTTTTTCAAACGGCAAAAGATTTTATCCGCAGTGGTGACTACAATGAATATGATGTAGCCCAGTTCCTTAATATTCCATTACAGCAGGTTCGCAGATGGATTCGTGAAGGACGTATTCAGTATAAAGATGCAGCTCTTAATAATATTACCTTACATTGCCAGTTATGCGGTGTACAGATAACATTTGGTACATTATGTTCAAACTGTACGAAAACGCAGAATCTTTCCGGTAATGCAAACGGTTTCTCTGCTGCTTCTGGAAATGGAACTATGCATCATTTACAAATTGTACCAAAACATTTGTCTGCAAAAAAGAAAGAATCTTAATTTTTATATAAAAAAGAGGTCTTTGGTTACTGTTCACAGAGCTATCAGACATTTACTGTCGGATAGCGAAATAGCATGATTCAGGTATGAGCAGACTCATTTAAGTTTTGCTACGCAAAACTTTAAATGAGTCTGCTCATTGTTACTGTTTACGAGGTACGAGTGAACAGTAACGGTCTCTGCCTATGTGCATTGCCTCTTTTTTATATTCCTAAACCACATTCCAATTCACTTAACACACCCAATGTTTTAAGCTTGGCTTTGAATAGTTAGATTATTTTACAACGAAACGCGGATATTTCATGCTGATTGCATTTAACATATCTTCGTCTGGTTCAAATTCATAACGGCAGGTATTCCCGTCTACGGTCTGAATTAATTCATAGACCTTTGCCTCTGCATCTCCTGATGTATAACTCTTTACCGGAGTACTCCTATCTGTTTCATATTTATAAACACTTCTATCACCCTTTGGTGCAATGATAACAACATCCTCCATATTAATTTCTGCAAGATTTTTCCGTCTGGCTTTATTAGTAATCTTAGCAATACATAATTCACCATTATAATAAGTGTACTCATACTCAATATTATCAAAAAAGTTTCTCCATATCCAAAGTCCAAACATCACCATTGCCGGAAGCAGAAATAACTCTACTGCAATAAAAAGTGCCGCTGTCAACAAAACACACGCTGCTGTAAATAATACAAGATTTATGGCTTTTATTTTTCCTGTTACAAGTCTTGGTATAATTACTAATTTTTCTGTCATATTTTCCCTCTTACCATTCTAATTTTTTAACTATTCAGAACCAAGCTCGAAAACACAATGTGTTTCCTCGCTTTGGCTTCTCGCCAA
>CAYMHX010000022.1:0-18183 GCA_964390325.1 uncultured Roseburia sp.
AGTAACAAGGATGATAAGTTACCAAATACTCACCACTTTTTTCTGGCAATCTTTCGCTACATGGAATCCAGTCATCCTTATATTCTTCTGCTACTTGTTCAACGATTTGCACCACACTATCTCTCACATACGGATTTACAGTATTATATCGTTCTTTTATTTTTTTAATAATCTTCTCAAACGCTGTGTTGCCATTTGGATTATCGTTCGTTTCACAAATAGATACATTATCAAGCATTATTAAAGTTTCTTTGTCTTGACTTCTAATCAACATTTTTATTCTCCTCTGCCAACTGCTTTAATATCTGCTCTGCCATTTCTTTTGTCAGAAATACTTTTTCTCCAACATCTTGCGGATAGAAAAAAACTGTACATTTTCCATTCAATTCAGAAATACATCCTATTTTTGCAATAATTTTTACATCTCCTGAAAGTGATGAAAGCCATTTTTCAATATGCATTACAATAGTTGGAATTATCTTTTTTTCCTCTTTATCAACAAAATAAACTTCATTTCCTAATTCAAGAGGTAATAAAGATTCCTTCGATTTCAAATATTTCTCCCATTCAGTAGATTCGGCATAAGTCAAAATTCTCGCATTCATTGGGTGTGGACTACCTAGCTCTTTTAATGCAAATTCCAAATCATCTACTACTTTTTCAAGTGGTAACTTTCCACCAAACATCTTTTCAAGGCGTTTCTCCAATCGCTTATACTCTCCAAGTTCTACACAAAGTTCTGCATATGCTTTATCAATCTCTCGCACCTGTTCAGGACTAATCTCCAATTCCTCATACTCTGCTAATCGTTCCAATACCTTTCCGTTCATACAAATATCCGGATTGCATACCTCGTTATCTGTACATCTTTCTTTACACTTTGCATGAACTTCTCCAGAACTGTTTCTAAATGTTAATCGTTCCATATTCTTACCCTTTCTTCACAAACCTTCCATCAACAAATCCACATTCCAACGCAACACTCTCTGCAATATGTTCAATTTTCAATTCAAAATCCTTAAATCTCGATAATGTATTAATATAATCTCTGATATGAAAATACACTTTCTCTATTTGGTTTTTTGAGAATTTAAACTGTGTTTTTAAACAAACTCCCAACAAAGCAAAAAAATTGATAATTGAAGCATTTAGCAACTTTCCCTGTTTCTGCATATCCGCAGGTTTAACCTTCCAAGTCAACAAATAAAACTGTTCTCTAAAAGGCACTTTTCCTGCTTCTTCTGATACGTCTATGCTGTATTTCTCTTTTAATAAATGCATCAATGCTTTTGCTGACATTTCTTCTCTCGCTGATTGTTTTAAATATGTATCAATCCCCATTTCCACTCTCGTAACCCGTTTCTGTCCGAACCCGAATTTGTCATGCAAAATCTGATACGCAATCAATTTAATGTTCAGATAAGATTCTTCAATCAAATTATCTGCTTTCCGATTCTGCTTTGATAAGTTTTCGATATATGCTAACTCTTTTTTGCTATACCCATATGGTTCTAATGGCTTTGATTTACGTCTTAATTTACTGCTCATATTTTTAATCCTCTGCTTCTTTTTGATAAAACTCTATAACATCAAACAATGCTGACCGAACCTCTTCATTTCCTTTTGCCAATTCCACAATTTTTTCTATGTAATCAACAACAGAATCCCATTGTTCTTCTGATAATGGATTTTGCTTTTCTAAATATTGTTTTAGATAGTCACATTTATCTTTAGTCCATTCTTGCTGCTTTTTATTCATCTTCTATACCTCAGTAACAAAAGGTAACTTATTTTTTCTGTTGTAACATTCAATACGTTACCTTTTAAATGCTTATTTTTACTGGTCTTAATACACTTTTACAAACAAAGTAACCTCGTAACACTTAATTCCTTATATACAAACAGATAGATAATAAAAACTTACTAATTTTTTAACATACCTTGTATATATAAGTAAAGTTGAAGTTACTGGTGTTGCAATGTTACTCAAATGGTATTTCTTCCTGCTCGTCCAACTGAATAAAACCATTTTCATCGGTTTCTACTCCATCATCTAATTTCAGCCAAATACACCGATTATTCGAACCGTTAATCTTCTTTTGTTTTGTCAGTTTTCCGCCTTGTGTCTGTAAAAGACATTTTCGGTCTGCCCAGGATAAAAATGCTTTTTTTGAAAAACCACCTTGCTTGCATAAATCCTCAAATGCTTGATTATAGAAAATCGCATATCCGTTCTCTATAATTCCCCATTTTTCAATAGTAGTTTCTATATCGAACCTCGCTTCATTCATTGCAATTTTGCTAAGCAAAAATTCATAACAACGCTTATTATCTGAAAGCGTATTTCGGTCAATAAGCACTCCTTTTGCTTCTTCTAAAGAAATGTAGCAATCATCTTTAAAAATACATTCTGTGGCAATTTTATCTGCCGTAAGAACTACTGCAAGTGACATTGCCTGTTTTTGCATTTTATCTAAGCTGAATAACTGCTTACAAAAACTGTCAAAAATATCTTTGATAGAATCTATTCCCATTGTCTTTATAACTTCAATAAATCGTTTTCCTGCAAATCCATAATTTTGATTCAAGATATTTGCTGTTTCTTGTGGATTTTCAAATACATGGTCTTTACATTCAACTTCTAAAATACGATTTATTGCTCCACCTTGATTTACATACCCTGAAAGTGGGCGTTCACCATTTGTTAAAAAACAATTTTTCCACCGATTTTCACGATTAATTCCTAATTCTTTATTAGAACGGCTCTTTCCTTTACCAGAACACAGGTCATATACTATACTTTCAAAATTATCTCTAATTCTTGCTGAAGTTTTACTGGTGTCATCAAGCATCATTGGTAAACTATTCAACATATCTGCTCTTGCTTCCAATGCTGTATCTGTTGTTTTAAAATCTCCTATGTACTGTGATTCATCTGGATTTGCCCAGACAGAACAAGCAAGCATTAAACTAACTGATTTGCCACCTTCTGTTTCTCCCCAAAGGTCTACAAAAAATGGTAATACTCCAAGTATTTTTACAAGTACGCTGGAAAATGATGCAGCTAACATAACTTTCGCCTCAATTCGTCCCGTTTTTCTAATAGACTTTACATGCTCAATCCATACTTCTTCTTTTCCATTTTCATGTATTGCCTGAAAAATATTTTTAAAACGTATATCACCGTCAAAAATAATATTTTTTTCATATGGTAAAAATATTTCATCGTGCCAACCAAGTTTGGAACTGGACCTTTTTATCGGAATCTCTTCACTATTAAGTGCTTCTACATCATTGATATACTTAACCAAATATTTTGCATTTTCACTGGTAACAGATAATCCATATTTGGCTAATGACACTATTTTACTTGCTGTTGCAATTACATCTTTTGCAACTGTAACTTCTTTCCATACATGATTTCTCTTAAATGCAATCACTATCTGTTCTTCACCAGTTTCAACATTTTCTAAACGTTCTACTGGAAGAATTGGCTGTCTGCTTGCACGAATTTCCATCCCAATTACATTATAAGAAACTATTCCATTCTCATTTGCTATCCATGAACCACATTGTAGATTTTGATAACGAGAATCCAGAGGTACGAAAAATTCTGTCACTCTCATTTCAGATGAATCGTAAAACGCTGCTTTCTTTTCTTCTTTTTTATCTTCTTCTCGAATAGCTCTTTCATAAGCTTTCAGAATTTTCTCAAACTGACTTTTGACTTTCAATTCCTTAGCTCTGATAGATAATTTTGCTATCATATGAGAACGTTTAATAATATCTTCTTCATTAAAGATTTCTTTAAATAAATTCTCCGATAGAATGGAATTTTTATCATATTCATTTAAAGGCTTCATTTCCTCATTATCTCTTCCCATTCTTTCTCAAGCTCCTCATCAATACCCAAACATTTTGTATATTCATTCACGCAATCACACCACGCATCCGATAATGGTTCTAAACGTTTCATCCATACCACATAAATTCCTATCAATGTGTTATTAAGCTGCATTTTTCTTTTTATTTCAGTCTTTCGCTTTTCCTTTTTTTCTCTCTCTTTTTTGAGATGATGCAAAGCTAATTTAGAAGCATCTGTCTGCTTTTGATAAGTTCCTCCTAACGAGTAAAATGCTGTCTTAAAATCACAATTATCCATTTTCTGAACAAATGAAAAAATATCTCCATTTACACCACATCCAAAACAATGAAATGATTTATCATAAATCTTCATAGATGCTGTATGGTCACCTTTATGAAAAGGACAAGAAATAAATCCTGCTCTATTTGCTTTAAAACCGTAATTTTCTACAACTTCTCTCATAGAAACTTGCTGCACAATCTCAGATTTTGTCATTTGAATTTACTCCCAATAACTCTAAAATCTTCTCACCGGCTTCTTCCGGTCTACAGAACAAAAACTCCACTCCATATTTCAACTGCATGGTAAGTAATGATTTTGCCAGTACATCACCTTTTGTTGCATTTGGATATTTCTGCACTTTCTTATAACGTGGTTTGCCGTTTTTATAACTCCCGATTACTTCCTTTGAATTTATCAATATCCTAGTCATTGGATTCTGCCAATGGAATAAATCATCAATACACTTTACTCCATCTGTATTTTCAACAAGTACATACAACTTCACATCGCCAAATTCAGCTCTTTTTAATCCCCTATGGAAAAATCCTCGTCTCTTTACATAAAGTTTCTGAAATGCCTTTTCTGCTTCATCGCAGAATCCATATTCATTACATATTACAAGAATTTCCTGTTCCGGATACCTACCTGCATCATCATCAAAAATAATACGAACCATTTTTTCTTCCGGATAACCACTCAAACTATACTGTTCATAAATCTCATGTACAGCAGGTATTATTTCTTTTAATGGCATTGTTTTTACATGAATATCTCCAATTAATTCTTGAATATCCTTTTTTGTATCAATAACAACACTTCTATCGTTAATCAGCGTATAATCACCACAATCAAGTGCTTCTTTTCGCAGCATAATTCCTTTTGAGCGAAAATAATCACGTTTCAAATTGTGTTTCAAACGCTGCTGTCTTGAATCTTCAATTAAAATCATGTTTCTTCCTTTCTGGCGGTCGCATAACAGCAACCGCCTTATTTATGTATCATGGCTTTCAATTAAAACATTGTGATATATTATAATTTTCTAACCAAATAACGCATGAACTGGTTTCTTTCGCCTTTCGGCTGGTGTTTCAACCATGTAATAATTCTTCTACATCATCATTCGTAGCCTAATATTTTTCCTACACTCCATCCTTTTCTCATTCTTGTATATAACGTACCCTTTCTTATGCCTGTTCTTTCAGACCATTCTGTAAGCGAATGCTTTTCTCCACCATATTCAAGAAAAATTGTCGCTCTTGTATTATTAGCTTGTTCTTTGCGTGTAGACCATTTACAGTTGTTTGGTTCATAATGTCCATTACTATCTAACCTGTCAATTGTTAATTCTTCGTTATAGCCATTAGCAAAAGACCAAGACATAAAATTTTTAAATCCGTCCTCACCAAGCCATTCATCACACACTCTAATACCACGACCACCATAATTTTCATATCCGTTAATACTTTTTCTATAACAACGGGATACCATATCGTTATAAATCCTATAAAGTCTGGTATCTGACATTCCATGCTTTAACCTTACTTTATCAAGATACAACGCATTTTCTTTTCTTACTTCTTTCTGTAAACAACCACAGCTTTTTACATCTCCATTCTTAAGACTTGTACTTATTGTGTCTTTAAAATTTCCACAATCACACTTACAACGCCATAAAGCTTTTCCATATTTAGTTTTATCAGTCTTGTATAACACGGTTAATCTTCCAAATCTCTGACCCACTAAATCACTATTTCTTCCCATCAGCAATCTCCTGTTTTCTAATCAGCTTAGTATTATCAAACCAATTAATTTCACCGCCTCTAAATTCTGTCTTAGGCTGAAATATCCATGACTTCCCAATCTGAACCACTACACCATTATTTTCTACTGTTGCAAACTGTATTTTCTGCTTCATCATCCTATACCGCCTTTCCTGTTTCAAATTCAGCACAGAATTTTGCAACAATGTAAATTTCTTTTAAATTTTCTATTTCCGTACAGAGAATAACATTCTGCAAAATAGCGGTTATATAATTAGCTCTTTCTTCTCCGTCTTCGCTAACTGCATAATCTCCCAAAACAAAGCACATACTTCTTAACACATTTTCATTTTCCATTTCTGCAAGATGTTTGATAATATTTTTTCTTGCTTTTTCTCTTTCGTTCATACCATACCTCTACTTTCTTTTTATGTAATAATTATCACTCACAAGTAATAATATACACTTTAAAGAAATATATGTCAACACTTTAAAATAATATTTTCAACTTTTTAGTTGTTTTTATTATTTTATAGTGATATATTATATTTAAGGAGGTAACTTATATGGCAATGTCTGAAAAAATTAAAATCATTCTTGTAAAAAAGAAAATGACCGTATCTGCATTAGCTGAAAAACTTAACACTTCTCAAAGTAATTTAAGCAATAAATTAAAAAGAGATAATTTTTCTGAAAAAGAGCTTACTGAAATTGCTAATGCTCTTGATTGTGAATTTAATGGTTATTTTACAATGTCAGATACAAATGAGGTTATTTAAGAGGGAGAACTATCCCTCTTTTTATCTCATAGAAATATCTAACGCTAACTGTTCATACTCTGGCACTTTCACAAAATCCTCTGGTAACTTAATTCCATACTGCTCACAAATCATTTTTGCCATTTCTGTGGTTTTGTAAGGTGTGCTACCCTGTTTATCCATTCTGCCAGACAAAACTTTAATAAGGTTTGCCACTTCCCCAGGATGTTCTGTTAATGGAATTTGTTTTACCTGATTTTCCATTTCATAAAATCGTTTCACATATCTTGCTGTAAAAAGCACCCCTTTTTCTCCTGTGGATTTATTCGCCAAGAAATCACAACCGAGTTTTGTTACTTCGTAACAAGGTCTTTCCTCACCCTTTGCATCTCTGTAACTGGTTTTTACAAAATAATCAACCACGGACATTTGTCCTTCGTTAAGAATTTGTATATAACCCTTTCTATCTTTGCGACCTTCTATTTTCTTTAAGAGGTCGCTATGTGGTACTTCCATCATTTCCGCTACTTCTAATGTTGTAATTGTTGATTTTCTCAAATTATTCATTATGTATCACCTTTCTTACTACTAATTTATAAGTTATAAATTTCCTGCCATTTACCTATTCCTCTGATTCAAAGATTGTAGATGAGAAAGATACAAATGGGCGAACACCGTTGAGGATATTGCAGAGATAGTAGTTGAAATTGCCGGACGAAGAAACAACGGCAACAGTGTTATGGTAATCGTTACATGGTGTACTCAAAGGAGTAATTAACCACCACCAATAATCATCTGTATTTGGAATTAATTGTCTATACTTTCTGTACTCATCCACAGTAAGCAATGATATCTTATCCTCGCAGATTCCATATTCTGTTTGACCATCCATTGACAACAAATCTCTTTCGAATGGAACAATATTTTCTTCTCCCATTACATCTGCAAGCTGTTTATAAAATTCTGTGTTAAGATAATTTCTAAGGTTGCTTTCCTGCCAGTTATTGCATGAATTGTCGAACTGCATTGATTCTCCCAGTCTTTCCGCCAAACATGAGTATCCTTTTTCTGTAATTTCGAGGATTTTCCAATTAATTCCTGCCAATTCAAATGTATCGCCCACCTGTAATCCCGCTGATACCAATCTACTTTTTTTATTTTCTCTGAGCATTTTTACTTCTTTTTTCAGCTCGTCAATTTGTTTCTGCAATGATTCTAATGTTGGTTTACTCATACCAATCTATTCTCCTTTCGATACAAAGATATTAGATTTTAAGATACAAAATGGGCGAACACCGATGTTGAAATTGCAGATATTGACGTTGAAATGGCCGGACGAAGAAACAACGGCTATTGAATACTTCCATCCACGTTCTTCCGTACTCCAAGGTGTACATGTCCACCACCAGTCATCCAGGTCTTTGTTTACAAGCAAGTTATTATACTTTCTCGACTCATCAAATGTGATTGGTCTTACCTTGCATTTGCATAGTCCATACTCATTCTGCATATCAACTGAAGTCAAATCCACTTCATGCTCTACAAGATTTTCTGTACCTACTGCCTCTTCAATAATTGGCTGGATTTCTGTTTCAATCAACTCTTTCAAATTAGATTTATTATAATCTCTGCAATCTGAATCAAACTTGATATCTTCTGCCATACATGTCTTTGAAATAACCGCTGTTTGTCCCTCCATCTGTTCAAGCACGATAAAATCATGCTCTGCAATCTTGAACACTGCTCCAGCATCCAGAGTTCCAAGCTCTACCATTCCAGTTTGTTCTTTCTCTTCTAACATTCTTGCAAGTTCTCTTGCTATTTCTAATTCTTTACTCATAAAAATTTCCTCACTTTCCTAAAACGGGCAGAGGTTTAAATCAACCTCTAACCCTTTTTCTGCAACATAAACTTTTGCTCCGTATTTAACGATTTCTTTTATCTTTTGTGAAAATTGCACTGAGTCAGCATTTTTATTTGACAGATGTATTAATACAACATTCTGCAATAAAGGATTATCATTGTCCAAAATAAAGTTTGCTGCTGTTCTAATACTTAAATGCCCTTTCAAAACATGATTTCTATTAATTGCTTCATCATTAATCAAATCTTCACTATAATTGGCTTCTACGAGAATATGATTTAATTTTAATTTTTGAAAGTTCCATTTAATTAGTTCTGTATCACTGATATATAACAACTTTCCCATATCATAATGTTCGATATAAAATCCATAACAAGGACATTCTGAACCGTCAGTTTCTGTATGTGTAAACTGACCACTCTTATCTGTCAATTCAACAGCTTTTACCGTCTTAAATCCTTTAAATACTGGAATATATTTACTTTTTAGATAAGGTGCGTACACTGGAATCCCTACTTTTATGTACTCATTCATATATTTGGCATGGTCTCCATGATGATGTGATACCAATACTCCTACAATCTTTTTCACATTAAAATCCAATGCAATTTTCACTTCTTTGAATGAAATACCAGCTTCAATAATCAATGCCTCTGTATCATTTTCCAAAATATAGCAATTACCAGAACTTCCCGAACCAAGTACTTTAAGTTCCATTGCTAATCCTCAAATGGTGCTTTTCCTTCCGCATCTTCAACTACAAAATCCTCACTGTTAGCATTTTCAACAATCTCTTTATTCACCTGTTCTGCCATATCTTCCAACGGATATTCTTTAAAATCTCCATCAATCACTTCATCTTTGGAATAATAACCCAATGTCAGTTCAGGACAGTTCATTCTTGCAAAGAAAGATGCTGCTCTGTATCTAAGCATTACCTGTGGCATGGTTTTCCACTTAGAACCATTCTTTCCAACCCAGCCTTCCGCCTTTGCTATATCCATATCAACTGTAATTCCAGTAATTTTTCTTCCACCTCTCATAGTCCAGCACTGACAAGAAAATGGCTTTCCATCTTTATCTGGCTTTTCATCAAATTGCAACTCAATGTCATATTTACCACTACCATTTACCATCGCAATCAAAAACTGTGCTGACCAACTCGGTCTACCCTGTATCACATTCAAATTCTGCATAACCATTAATGGACTTGTCTGCAATCTGTTTGCAATCTCAATGGCTACCATAGCATTTGCATTATTACCCTGATATTCCTTTGGAACAATAGTTGACTGCGATAATGTTTTTGCCATCTGACCTGCCATGATAAAATTATCCGACGTACCAAAGATTCCAAGACTGAAATCTGTCACCTTATTACTACTACTTTTTACAACTTCCTGTTTTTTTTCTACTTCTGACATAACTATTCCTCACTTTTCTTTTTATTAGCTTTATAAAAACTGCCTTTCTCAAGACAATCCAAAACTATTCTTAACTGCCAGCTTTTGATTGCTTCAATATGTTTTGCTCTATCTGCGTATCCATCAAATACATATTGCTGTTGCATAAGTTCATCAAAACTATTGATTTTCTCACCACGTTCAAACATTCTCTTAGATTTCAGATACTTTTCATGCTCTCTGATATAAGAACATTTTAAACATTCTTCACTATACCCCCTATAATGGCGATTCTTATATTTACACGCAGATGAACAATATCGACATGGATTAGCTTTCATTTTTCCTCCTTTTTCTATCTAATTGTGTCATATACCTCTTTCTTTCCATTCCACTTAACAGCAACCGGATTTCCGCAGGCAAGACAATTAATATCAAACACTTCCTCTTTTATATTTGTTTTATAATGAAAAGACTCTCCACATTCACACTTAACCCAAACCGAAACAAGTCCATCATTAAATGGATTATCTGTTCCACAAGAAAAACAATGATAATTCTCAATTGGTTTCTTGCTATGAAATCCTTTCATACTTCCACATTTCTCACATTTCATATAGAGAAATCCCTTATATGTACTATATCTACCATGCTTATGATTTTCTTTTTCTGAATTATCCTGCAAACTATTTTCTTTCTTAAAAGCTGCTTTTTTAGATTCCGCTGATAACTGTGCTGCAATTCTATTAAATATAGAATTTGCTTTACTATCTGGCACTTCTATGGAAAAACTTCTTTCTTCACCCATTGAAATTTCAAATCTCATCTTTATTTCTCCTATAATTTTTCAAATTCCTTTTTTAATTCTTCCAATTTCTCCTGGACCTTTTTCAAGAGAACGTCTATTTCTTCATCTTCCAAACAAATACTAGACTTATTTACACTGATAAATACTGGTCGACATTTAAGCAAATACTCTAATTTTCCCAGTTCTTCTTGCTGATTTATATTTTTTCTTGCTTTTTCAAACTGTTCTGCCGTCATGCTTATACCTCTACTTTCAGATTCTTATCCTCTGACACTGACAGCAGAATCATTTGAGCTTCCATTTGTGGAATATTAAATGAATTAATACTCTCAGCATTATCCACAAAGATTGGTGCCGTCACTCCATATAACTTGCTTAAAGAACGGATAATATCTAACCCTGCCACAATCCGATGTCCACTATTTAAAGTACTAAATGGCACACCATTTACCGTACATTCGCAACATTCTTTCACGCCACCATTCAATTGTGTTTCAAAAAGTTTCCAAGAAACAATATCGAATTTCGAATCGATACTTGCTGAAATCATTCTCATTTTTGCCTTGATAAATTCTTCCAGTAAATAAAGCATCTTCTCCTGATCAGCAACTTTTTGCGCAACCCTTTTTTGTTCTTCTTCCAGTTCCCCGATACGTTCTTCGATTTCTACATTTTTAGAAAACTTTGCAATATCTTCTTTTACTGCATCTAATTCAGCAAGCAATGCTTTTCTTTCTTCTCTAAATGTTTCAGCGACACTTTCAGAATCTTTTAAAGCCGCAATCTGTTTTTCCAGTTCCTCATATCTAGCTTTTTTCTGCTGATATTCAATATTGCCAGACATATCTGCTTCAATTGAAAGTTCTGCTAATTCTTTTTCAATCTGATTACCTCTTTTGAATGCTTCAACTTCTTCGTTCTTCTTGTCTTCAATCAGCTTGCGTAAAGACTCATTCTCTACTTTCAAACTTTCGATAAGATTTTTCTGTTTGAAACCATCTGCTTTAATTGATTCCAATTCTGAATTTTTCTTACTATTGAATCGAATTTTTGCTTCTTCCAGTTTCTTCTCTGCTTCTGTTTTCGCATTTGCCTTTCTGTTTTCAAAATCTGCCTTAATTTCGGCTATTTTATCCATTGGCAGAGTTTGTCCACATTGCATACAAACAGTATCATTTTCGTTAAATACCCACATAGATTCATTGAATAAATACGATGTTTGGTCAAAAATTTGATGAGAAACTTCCTTATATAATGTGCCAAGTTCGGTACGTTTCTTTTCTGCCTGCTTGATTGATACTTCATTTTCTGCAATTTTCTTACTATAATCAGCTACCATTCTATGTGCTTCATTAAAAAGCTTCTCTGCTTCATATTTGAAATTTTCTAATTCTTTTCTCTGCAAAAATAAACCATTGTTAGCTTCTGTTCTCATTGCATTCATATCAAATTGCAATGCCATACTTTCTCCACAAAGTTCATTGACTGCTTTACTAGAATTTTCAATCTTTTCCTCAATTTCTGCCAAACACTTTTCAATGTTTTTTACTGCAAGTTCTTTTTCAGCCACATCAACATCTACCAAAGACTTTGATAATTCATCAATACGAACTGGAATTTCAATCTGCTTTTTCTTCCACTCCGATAGCATCTTTGCAAACTTATTTTTGATGTCATCCGTAGACGGTGCTTTTTCTAATTCTGGAATAAGAAAATCAAACATATTTCCATTCTTCAAATTAAACTGACGAGCCAGCTCCACATCTGATATATCTGAAACAAATCTCATAAGGATGTTTCGCTGGTCTTTCCATTTCATACTCACGAAATGCAATGGATTCGTCAGCATTTTAAACAAATCTTCCTCAATCATGTTTGTTATGTACGCTTTATAGTCTTTTTCAGACTTCGGATAACCGTCAATCCAGCAAGAATTAACATTTCCCTCTAACTTCGGTGCTAATGACCCTTTGTGTTTTACCCAGTTCTGCTTCTGAACTTTGCAAAGTTCCACTTCTTTTCCATCAACTTCCAAAATAGCAACAACTTTGATTTCTACATTGTCAATCTGTTTTCCATCAGAATCCAACGGACGAATATTGAACTTCTCAACTCCGACACTATTTTTGTTAAAAATCAACCATGTAAAGCTATCAAACACCGTACTTTTGCCTGAAGCATTCTGCCCCTTAATCTGTGTTTTCTTTCCAAAAGAAACATCTAACTGTTTAATCCCTTTAAAATTTTCAATATGAAGAGATTTTAATTTATTCTCCATACACTACCTCCATCTTTGAAACAGACACTTCGTAAGCTGTACGAATTTCTACTTCTGTTTCAGAAATTTTCTTATTGTACTTTCTGCTCTGAATACACCCACAAAGCTGAATATGGTTACCAACTTCAAATCCCGAAGCAAAACGAGCATTTCTGCTCCAACAGATACACGGAATATAATCTGACTTTCCATAAGAACGATTGACTGCAATTAATAAATCTGCGATTTCTCTTCCCAACGGTGTTTTTCGATAGATTGGCTCTTTGCAAATATAACCATCTAAGAAAATCTGATTGCTCTTTACCTCATCTGTTGTTTCTTCCGCAAACTCCACTTCCCTTGCGAAAACATACAGCACCACACGATTTTTCTTTTCTTCGTGACGGTTAAAGGAACGGAACTGTCCCATGACATAAATAATCTGCCCCTTATAATCTGCATTAACATCAATCAATCGTTCCGAAATCATTAATGGTATATAATCCCTAAAGTTGCTAAGACGGTTTACTGCGACTTCTACCATATAAAAGCCCTCTCCGTATATCTCGTGGCTGAATCGGAAATCGGAAACGATTTCTCCTACTATGGATACCTGATTTTTTTCAAATCTCTCCATTGTTTTTTCCTCCTTCTTCTGATAAAATTTATTTTAAATAGCTTTTGCTATTTGTTTGCTTTTTAAGGTTCTGTGCTTTGGTCGGTAGCAGAACCTTAATTTTTTGCTTCTATTTCACATTCATCAGACATATAACAACTCAAACATATCAGTCCCAATCCTGCGAAACCCGTTAGAAAAATCATCATTTGAACTTTGTCATTTTCCGATGAACAGGTAAGCATAAAACCAAACATAAGAAATCCAATATTACTTATAAATTTCGCTAAAAACCTTTTCATATTTCAATTTCCTTTCTTTTTTTTAAATGCTTTTATCAGTTCATGCACCCCCAGCTCAAAAATTGCATTACGAAGTCCTGCTTCATATAAGGAAACCATTCGCAACTGGCATTCCACATCTTCTTTTGATGTCATTTTCAGAATATCCAGTCTGCCAGAAATAATATTGGCTTCCATAACGGCTAATGCTTCTTTCTTATTCATGCTTTCAGGTCCTCTCTATTAATTCTTCCAATCTCCAACTGCATATTGGTCGGTGGCTGCCATTTATTTATGTACTGTAACGCTTCATTAAATCTAACTCTTGGAAGATTTGCATAAGCATTGATACGGAAATAATCCTTGAAATCTTTCCAAAATCTTGAAAATGCCTGTAAACTCAACTTTGAATTATCTTCTTCATAACGATAGCGATATGCTCTTGATTTTCTTCCACCCAATGCATTTACAACTACTTCATTTACAAAATCTTTCAACTGTTTCTGCTGTGCATAGTCAATATTCATCGTATTTTCCAAATGTTCCACACGACCTTGTACACTCTCTACCTTTTCATTTACCTCTAATATGGCTTCATTTTGCAACTTTATCTGCTCTAATGCTGATAATGGCTTTTTCTTTTCCACATTTTCTTTATACTTCTTTTCAATACGAATAAAATATCTGCGAACCTGTTTTCCTCTTTCATTACGCTCTAACATTGCCATTTCCTTGGCTATGTCAAGTTTGATGAGATGGTCTATTGCAGGTCTACCGCCTTTCGCTAAATTTTTAGCGAAACTTTCATAATCCTCATTTTCTTCTGCTTCACAATCATTTAAGCGATTTTTAATCCAGTCACGATAATTACTCTTAACTTCTAATACCTCATGCAATTCCATGCCATACACTACTTTCTCACCCGTGCTTGTTTCATAGACTGGCACTAATTCATTTTCAATAACTTTTAAATTATCCATAATTTTCCTTTCTGAATTTTTACATAAAAAAATCCAACTACCATTTGATAGTTGGAAAATATTGGTTGTCGCTATTTGTTTTTGTTGATACAATAAAGAAGTGATGGCGGTCACCATGAAAGGATTTTTATATGGCTAAAATCATTAGTATACTCTTTATATCGTATCTTGGTTGGAAATTAACTGGCTACGATTTTTTCATTCTTGCTACGTTAACTTCTTTCTCTATAGAAATATATAAAGAACTCTCACATGTACTAAAGAGAATTAATAAATATACTAAAGATAAAACTGCCACGCAGTAGATGTACCTCTGATAAAAAACGGAAGCACCAATTCCGTCCTAATCTTTTAATTTGTAACTCACTAATCTACCGCCATCACTTTTCTATTGTATCAACCGACCATTTATACTTCAAATATATTTAATCGCAAATTTCGACATATTTCTCAACTATCAATATTTAATTCTTACTGGTTTTAAAAACCTATTCTAAAAAACTTTCAATTTCTACCCCAAAGTAAGTAGCAAGTATTTTAAGCTTATCAACTTTAGGTTTTGAAATACCATTTTTCCAATCAGATAAGGTTGCAGTTGCAATTCCAGTATCTTTCCATACCTGATAGTCAGAAACGCCCTTTTTGTCACGTATCGCTGCATACTTTTCATAAATAGGCATAATACACTCTCCTTTCCGTGATATTTTGTTGACACTATCACGGAAATACGATATAATTTAATTACCACAATAAACTACATTCGTATTCCCGAATAGGAAAGTTTTCCGTTTTATTTATCTCGGTTTTCTTTCGTAGCTATACTTTATCACGGTTTTCTTTCTGTGTCAATAGTAAAATATGAAAGTTTTCTTTCTTATTCGGTAGAAAGGAAAATATGAAGGATTTAATAATTGAATTTAATAATTCAAGTAAAGAAAAAGAAAAACTTGAAGAGCGCTTAGCAGCATATCAACGCTTTTTATCTGGAATGAATAAAAAAAATGTAACACCCTATAATGTTAGTAAAAATACTGGTATTGCTACTTCTACTTTATCTGATTGGAAAAATGGAAAGAGTATGCCAAAACCAGATAAAATGCAACGAATTGCAGATTATCTGGATTTAAATTTAGAATATCTACTAACTGGTAAAGAACCAGTAGATTTAATTTTCACAGATAACAATGCTGAATTTATAGTAGAAGTGACAAAAATGGCTAAAAATAAAGAGTTTGTAGAAAGAATAAAAAAATATATGTCTTTGAAGTCAGAAGATAAAAAATCTATAGATGATATGATTGATTTTTTATATAATAAAAACAACAAGAGCGACCACTAACTGTCGCTCTTTTCTACTCCACTTATATATTTATAATAAAATCTTAACTTTTGATTATCTGTAATTTTCTCAAATATCTTCCTCAATTCCATACGATACTCCTCATTTGTCATTTCAACATAATAATCCACGCATTTTTCTTCCTGTACTTTATCTGCCATCAAAATACCTCTTTCTCGTCAGATTTTCTCTCACGTGATCTTTTATTTCACATTACAGAACATTTGTTTGTTTTATATTATAGAACGTTTGTTTGTGCTTTGCAATATGTAATTTTCTACAAATATATTTTGGAAAATTTATACTATTTTCCTATAAAGAAGTATATAACTTTGTTTTGATTTTGAAAATACTTTTGTCGAATATGTCCACGAACGTGGACGATTATTTGAATTTAGATTCATAAAGATTTGAAATAGTTGTATCAAGAGCTTTTGCAATGAGTTCAAGTTGTTGCAAAGTCGGCTGCCTTTTTCCATTTTCATAATTATTTAAAGCACTTTTACTGATACCAGTTCTCCTCGCCAACTCTTTTAGAGATATTCCTTTTTCTGCCCGAATTTTCCAGATTAAAATTTCCATACATTTAATTTTAATTTGAAAAAACGGTAAAATATACTGGAAATTTATGGAAATAAAAAAACAAGTGCTTATTGCGATAATTTCCTCTAATAAGCACTTATCTTTTTAACTACTATACCATATTACCAATTCTTCTGAGCATATCGTTTATCTGCTCAGCAGACAATAATACATATTTTTCAAGTGTTCGCAAATTGGCATGTCCCAATGCCTTTGCGATTACATTAATATCTACACCTCTCCGTGCCAAATTCGTTGCAAATGTCGCTCTAAGTAAATGTGGATGTAGTCTTTCTATCCCTGAAATCTTGCCTAGTCTTTTTAAAATACATTCTACACCATTTTTATGTAGCCTTCTGCAATTTTTATCTGCTGAAACAAATAACGGCGTATCAATTGCATACATCATTCCACCTGGTCCATACTGAATGTCTTTTCTAGTATCAAAATACTCCTGAAGTCTTACTTTAGTTCTTGCCGAAAACGGAACATATCTTTCTTTATTGCCTTTTCCAAGCACCTTGCACTTTTGATTATTAAAATCCACGTCTACTAAATTAATACTGCATAATTCACTTACACGAACTCCGGAATCCACCATAAAATTTACCATTGCTATATCTCGTGTTCTGCATCGCTTGTTCTCTTTCTCGCAGGCAACTCTTATTTTTTCCATTTCTTCATCGGAAAGAGGTGTCTTTAACTTTGATTTACATTTGATACCTTCTACCATGTACATTGGATTCTCCTCTATTTTTTTATGCTTATGCAGATAACCAAATACAGATGAAAAATAAAGCCGTTTACTTTCCATAGTTGTGTCTTGGCAATTATGCAACTTCTTATAACGATAAAGAAAATAATTAATGTCTTCACCTGTTATCATATTTAATTCCTTGTTACAGAATGTGCAAAGCTGTTCGATTGCCTCTCGGTATCGCATAATAGAAGCTTCTGCCATATTAGCACTCATTTTTCCTACAGTAAAATAATTCATCAGATACTCTGTAGTGCTTCCATCTCCTGTGGAAAGTTCTGTACAGTCAATCTTCTCCACCGAATAATCGTACAGTTCCCCTGCAATTACGTTTTTCAGCTCACGGACAGAAATATCCGTATTATCCGCTAAACGTATTACCAGCGAATTAATCAAATCTTCTTTTGTTGTTCCCATAAAAATTGTATCTCCTTTTTTGCTTGTATTTCAAACCAAATCGTGATACAATTTCCTTGGTAGTAGGGTTATATCATTCATTGGTATGATTCGAATAAGAGGTAAGTGATTCCCAGTCACTTACCTCTTTTATTATACCATATTTTTTCTTTGATTTCCAGAATTTTACAGAATATACGTTCTTTTTTTCTCCATAAAACAGTGTGCTAAATAA
>CAYMHX010000023.1:0-17920 GCA_964390325.1 uncultured Roseburia sp.
AGAGACACAGGGATTTTCAGTCCCTTGCTCTACCAACTGAGCTAACTGGGCAATCACTTACAACAAAACTTATTATAGGAGTAAAGTTCTTATTTGTCAAGTGAAAAATTGGAAAAATTTAAGGCTGTTTTTCTTTTTTGGAAAGGAAATCTATGGTAAAATGAATATAGTGTATAAGATATAAGACCGTAGAGGAGAAGGGCTATGAAGGTTCGTAAAATTAGTATTTTTAATCAGTTGTTTATTTGCTTAGTCATACTTTTGCTTGTAGGAAATGGAGTTTTGGGATACTCAGCGTATAACCGTTCTCAGATATCTTTATTTCAGCAGATACAAAGTAATGCAAGAACAATAGCAAGTTGTGCGGCAGCAAATGTAGATGGAAAGGTGTTGAATAAGATAGAAGTCGGTGAGGAAACATCGGCAGAGTATGATATCATCATTGAAGAACTGGCATTATTTCGCGATAATGCAGAATTGGAATATATTTATACGTTGCGCAGGACTGGAGAACAGGAATTTATTTTCGTGGTAGATTCTGATACAGAAGAACCAGCCTCTATCGGAGATATTTGTGAAATAACAGATGCACTTGTTCAAGCATATGAGGAAGGTATTACAGTTGCAGATGACCAGCCATTTTCAGATGAGTGGGGAAATCATGTATCAGCATACAGTCCTATTTTTGTAAATGGTGAGGTTGTGGGAATTGTAGGTGTAGATATTAGTGCAAACTGGATAGATGACCAGTTGGCAGAATTAAGAAATTTGGTTTTGCTAACCTGTGTCGGAACTTATATCGTAAGCATTATCATTCTTGGTTTTTTAATGCAGAGATTTAAAAAGAGTATGGGGAAATTAAATGATAAGGTAAAAGAACTTGCGAGTGGTTCCGGAGATTTAACAAAGGAAATTGAGATTGATACTGGAGATGAGTTGGAAGTAATTGCAGGAAATATGAATGCATTTATCCGTCAGATTCGTTCTTTGGTAAAAGATGTGGCACAGTCTACCGAGGATATTTTACAGACAGGACAGGAATTAAAGGTTACTGTGGATGAAAATATTCAAGTTATGTATCATATGAGTGCTGAAATAGAAGATATTAATGCAAATATGGAGCGAAGTTCAGAGTCAAGTCAGGTATTATCTGTGAATTTAGCAGAAAGTGCAGAGCATATTGCAGAATTTGCACAGAATGTAAATGACATTCGTAAAATGGTTCAGCAGGCAAATGAAAATGCACAGGAAACCTCTGCAATGGCAAAAGAAAATCGAAAAAATGCATTAGACTCTATTTATGCAATGCAAAAGCGAATGGAAAAAACAAGAAAAGATGCATCAAAGATTGAAAAGGTAAAACAGATTGCAGAAGAAATTGGAAGTATAGCAGGACAGACCAGAATTCTTAGTTTAAATGCACAGATTGAAGCTGCCAGAGCGGGTACAATGGGAGCTGGATTTGCGGTTGTAGCAACGAAAGTTGGTGAATTAAGTAATGATATTGACCATGCAGTAGCAGAAATCAATGCTATCAATAGTCAGGTACTTTCGGCAGTAGATGCTCTTTCGATAGCTTCACAGGACTTAATTCGCTTTGTATCGGAAGATGTTGTAAAAGATTATGATGCATTTGCAGATTTAGGTGAAGAATATGGAAGTACAACCGATACGATTCGTGTACAAATGACTGAAATAGGAAATCAGAGTATTAGAATTTCACAGAATATATCAGATATTAGTACGAATGTAGAGCAAATTACGTTAACAGTTACTATGACAGCAGACAGCGCAAATGAACTTGCACGCTCTACCAATCAAATATCAGAGAGTTTAGAAAGTTTAAATGAGGCTTCGCAGAAAAATGCGAAACATTCAGAAAAATTAGGAAGTCAAGTAGAGAAATATACTTTTTAATAAATAAAAAATATTACCCAACAAGACCGAAAAGATAAGGCAGAGATTTGTCATTTTTAACATTGTTTTTTTTATGTGTCTGCCGTATAATGCAGGACAGTAGTTTACGGACAGACGGAGGATAGGGTTATGACAAAGAATATGACAGAAGGAAATCCTTTAAAACTTATCTTATTATTTTCCATTCCTGTTTTATTGGGAAATATCTTTCAGCAGTTTTATAATATGGTAGATACCATCATTGTTGGGCGTTATCTCGGAGAAGATGCTTTAGCAGCAGTTGGTTCGACAGGATGTTTAATGTTTTTGGTTTTGGGATTTGCCAATGGAATAGCACAAGGATTTGGTGTTATGGTTTCTCATGCCTATGGTGCAGAAGATAATAAATTGTTAAAGCATTATGTGGCACTTTCACTTATTTTAACAGTCGTTGTATCGGTGCTTTTAACAGCACTTACGGTTATGGGTTCAAGACAGTTATTATTATGGATGAATACGCCAGAAAATATTCTTGAGCTGGCAAATGATTATATTCAAGTCATTTTTGCAGGCATTTTACTGACAATGGCTTATAATGTAGCCTCTGGTATTTTGCGTGGAATAGGTGATAGTAAAACACCGCTTTATTTTTTAATTTTATCGTCCATTTTAAATATTATATTAGACATTGTGTTGATTGTGGTAATACCGCTTGGAACAGCAGGCGCAGCTTATGCAACGGTTATTGCACAGGGGATTTCAGCAGTTTTATGTTTTAGTTATATGTTCCATAAATTCGATATTTTAAAATTGAAACGAGAAGACATTTATGTGGATTGGATTAGTGTAAAGCGTATGCTTTCGATTGGAATTCCGATGGCGTTGAATTATTCTGTAACGGCAGTTGGAACGATGATTTTCCAAAGTTCTGTTAATGTATTCGGTTCAAGCGTTGTAGCTGCATATACCGCAGCTTCAAAGGTTTCTAATATTGCGGTACAGCCAATGCCAACACTTGGAACAGCGTTGGCTACCTATTGTGGACAAAATATGGGTGCAGGAAGGTTTGACCGTATTTTTGAGGGAATGAAACAGGCATTTTTCCTTTGCTTTGCGGTTGCAGGATTAGGAGCAGCAATTTGTATTTTTGGTGGCAGATTTATTGTAAGTTGGTTTATCAGTAATCCAAGTGAAGAAATTTTTGAATATGCAATGCAGTATTTGCGTATTATTAGTATGTATATGCTTCCTTTGGCTTGGATTTTTGTTTACCGTAATGCATTGCAGGGATTAGATGAAGGATTTATTCCTATGGTAAGTGGGGTAGTAGAGCTTCTTAGCAGATATGTGATATTGGTATTTTTTGCAGAACCATTTGGATATGAAGGGGTTTGTTATGCAGACCCTGCTGCTTGGGTTACAACAGGAATTCTTCTGCTTGTTACTTATCTTTTATGGGAACAAAAAAAGAGGAAGGAATATCGATTAAAAGCAGATTTTGGATTGAGTGAATAAATAAAAAATACGTTTCCCGACATTTTTTTATAAAAAAATAAAAGTGTCGGGATTTTTTGTTATTTTTTTCTTGAACAACCCTTACTATATACTGTATGATAATAAGTAATAATATCTTTTTTATTGTATAATAGACGTAACTATTCAGTAAGTTTGTGCATTTACTGCACAAACTATGAGGATGTGATTCGGGAGCGAGCAAACTTCATCAGCGTAGCAGATTTTTAATAAATTTGCGAATCGTAACTATGAAGGTACTGAATAGTTACGAATAGACAATAAAAAATACATAGAAGATATTTTTATTGTGGGGTAAAAAATGACTGAAAAAGCAAAAAAACAAGAGATACGAACGTTTTGTATCGTATCAGCAGCCCTGTTATTTTTGACGGCGTTTATCTTTGATTCGCCTGCAGAAATTATGCAGGGTATGAAAAAAATTATCTTAGCGAGAGGAGTACTCGTTACAGATTATTTTGAACTGGCAGGCTATGGTGCAGGATTTTTTAATGCAGGATGTATGATGGTGATTGCCATGGCATGTATTTCAGCGGTGAAGCTGCCTTATACGGGATTGACAGTGGCAGCAATTTTTTGTAGTGCAGGATTTGGATTTTGGGGGAAAAATCCTGTAAATGTGACGCCGATTATCATCGGTACATTGATTTATGCAAGAGTACATAAGGCAAGTTTTGCAAGATATGTATATACAGCTATTTTTGCAGCGTGTCTGGCACCATTTGTAACAGAATTTGCCTATGTATTGCCGTTTTCACCAGGGATAAATGTGATAGTAGCGGGAATTTTGGGAATGGTGATTGGCTTTGTCATTCCGCCACTTGCTGTGCATACAGCATCTATGCATATGGGTTATAGTTTATTTAACGTAGGATTTGCAGGTGGAACGTTAGGCTTTATTATTTATAGCATTATGAAGTCTGTTGGCGTGGAATGCCAGACTGTTATGATTTGGAAAGAAGGGGTACATCCTTGGATTTCCATGGGGCTTTTGATTTATTTTATTGGAACATTTTTAACAGGAATGTTTATAGAGGAACTGAATTATATCGGTTTTTACAAAATTACAAGACATTCAGGTCGTGCCGTTGCCGATTTTATTATGATGGACGGCAGAGGCAATGCACTTATGAACATGGGAGTTATGGGAATTGTAGCAGAGATTTATATTCTTTGTATTGGCGGTGATTTATCCGGTCCGATTGTTGGAAGTATTCTTACCTTATTCGGATTTTCAGCGTTTGGTGCACATATTCGGAATTATCTTCCTGTATTAGCAGGGGTTGTATTAGCAGTGATGTTTATGACACCTCAAATTACAGACGTGGGAATGCAGATTGCAGCGATTTTTGTAGTGGGTATAGCACCGATAGCAGGCGAATTTGGTGTTGTGGCAGGAATTATTTCCGGAATGCTTCATGTGGCAATTGTATTGTGTACTTCGCAGATGTATGCAGGTTTAAATCTTTATAATAATGGGTTTAGTACAGGCTGGGTAGCAATTTTTATGGTTCCGTTTTTGGAAAGTTTTATGAGACGTTTTGGCAGAAAAGACAGAGTTCGTTAATAACAATATAAAGAAAGGAAACGCTAATTTATGATACGCGAAGAAAGAAAAGTTGGAAAAATCATAGAAGAATTAACAATGTATTTCTTCTCAATTGGAGGAGATAAAATCAGTTCCGGTATCGAAAAGAGCGAAGCAGGAGTAAAGATTACATTTCGTTCTAATTATTCATTAGAGTATTATGAGAACATTCAATATTTAGAAAAGTGCTTAAATGTTGAAAAAAATGAAGGAATGGTGGATATTTACTGGGAATTAACAGGAACAGGAGACCCTGGTGAAAGTAGTCAGTTAATGTTAGTCGGTAATATGATTGACAGTCATGAAATACATCGTTATGGAAATGAAATTGAATTAATTCTTTATAAAAATAAAGAGTTTGAATGGTGAGAAATTTATTGTATGCTACAATAGTTGTGTACAATTTATTTAAAATTTATTACAAAGGGGAGCTTAAAGATGGAAAAACTAAAAGCGTTATTTTCAGCAACGGATATGACTACGGGTACACCGTGGAAAAGAATTGTTATTTTTACATTGCCAATGTTGCTTGGAAACATTGCACAGCAGTTGTATAGTACGGTGGATAGTATCGTAGTAGGAAAGTATGTAGGTGACAATGCACTTGCAGCTGTTGGTAGTGCGGCGCCAGTATTAAACTTGTTGTTAGTATTGTTTGTTGGTATCAGTATGGGAGCCAGTATCATGGTTGCTCAGTATTATGGAGCGAAACAGAGAGAAGAATTATCTCAGACAATTGGTAACTGTATTACTTTAACAGCGATTGCAGTAGCAATTATTATGGTCGTATCTGTTTTCATTACCAGACCGTTATTAGAGCTGCTTGGAACACCGGAAACCATTATTGACTGGTGTACGGATTATTTATTGATTTCCTTCCTTGGTTCGGTGGGAAGTGCTTACTATAACATTTTGTGTGGTGTTTTAAGAGGTTTAGGAGATGCATTCTCAGCATTGATTTATTTATTAGTAGCTACTGTGATAAATATTGTATTGGATATTTTATTTGTAGCGAACTTTAATATGGGTGTTGCAGGTGTAGCATGGGCTACGATTATTGCACAGGCAATTTCTGCAGTTCTCTGTTTCCGCCGTCTGGCAAAATTAACGGATGTATTTGACTTGAAACCAACTTATTTGAAATTAAATAAAACTTATGCAGGAAAAGTTGTTTCTTTGGGACTTCCATCCGGTTTGACACAGGCAATTATGTCAATGGCGATGATTATTGTGCAATCTTTAACAAACAGTTTTGGTGAAGCATTTATTGCAGCAAACGTTATCGTAATGCGTGTAGACGGTTTTGCAATGCTTCCAAATATGTCTTTTGGTACAGCAATGACTACTTATACAGGTCAGAACGTAGGTGCAAGAAAGTATGACCGTGTGACGCAGGGTGCAATACAGGGAACGATTCTTGCAGTTGCGACCTCTACAGTACTTACATTCTTAATCCTTACTTTCGGTAAGCAGTTAATGGGGATTTTCACAGAAACTACCAGTTTAGTAGAATTAAGCCGTACAATTATGGGAATTATTGCACCGGGATATATTGCAATTGCAGTAACTATGAGCTTATCAGGTGTTATGAGAGGTGCAGGAGAAACTATGACTCCGATGTGGATTTCTCTTTTCACAACAGTAGCAGTTCGTGTACCGCTTGCTTATGGAATTGCATTCTTAACAAGAAGTGCAGAAATGCCAAATGGTAACCAGTTCTGTATTCAGTATTCATTGGTAACTTCATGGTTGACAGGTGCATTGCTTACAACGATTGTATACTTGCGTGGTAAGTGGAAAAGAAGATTAATGCATGTAGAATAGGGGATGATTATGAAACAGCATAAGTTTTGGGCATGGGCAGCAGTATTTTGTATGGCTATGGTAATCTATACAGGTTATAAGCATAAATAAAGGATAAGAGACAAAGGAGAAACAGAACAATGATAAAATTTAATCCGGAAAAAATGGGAATTTTTGCTGTAGGTGTATTATTTGGCACTGCAGGTATTAAGATTTTAGGAAGTAAGGATGCTAAAAAAGCATATGTACATAGTACAGCAGCAGTTCTTCGTGCAAAAGAATGTGTCTTAAAGACGGTAACAAGCATTCAGGAGGGTGCAGAAGATATTTACGCAGAAGCACAGCAGATTAATGAAGAAAGAGCTGCACAAGATGCGGCAGAATTTGAGGATACCAGTGAAGTTCAAGATTAAACATGAAATACGAGGACGTATCCGTATACATCTTATGATGTCTAGGATGTCAATAAAACAGGCAGATATTTTAGAATATTATCTGACTTCACAAGAAAGTATTACTTCTGTAAAAATATATGAAAGAACCTGTGATGCCACTGTCTGTTATAAAGGAAATCGTGAAACGATTATTGCGATTTTACAGAAGTTTTCCTATGATGAGGCAGAGAAGGAAGCACCTGATTTTGTGTGGGAAAATTCAAGTCGTCAGTCCAGTCGTGAGTATTGGGATAAACTGGTACAAAAGATGGTCTATCATATTACACGCAGATGGCTGCTTCCAGTGCCAATCCGAAATACCGTTGCAATCTGCAGAGGGATGAAATACATTAATAAGGGCTTACAGTCTTTGGCAAAAGGAAAGATAGAAGTTTCTGTATTAGATGGTACAGCGATTGCAGTATCTTTATTGCAGAGAGATTTTAAAACAGCGGCTTCTGTTATGTTCCTTTTGGGTGTAGGTGAAATCTTAGAGGATTGGACACATAAGAAATCCGTAGATGATTTGGCACGAAGTATGTCTTTAAATATTACGAAAGTATGGATGCTTTCCGATGAAAAGGAAGTTCTTGTAGATGCAAATCAGATAAAATCAGGTGATAAAATCGTCGTTCATATGGGAAATCTCATTCCATTTGACGGTGTGGTAATTCACGGTGATGGTGCAGTCAATCAGGCATCTTTGACTGGAGAATCGCTTCCTGTTGCAAAGGAAGTAGGAGGTTATGTGTATGCAGGAACGGTTTTAGAGGAAGGTGAGCTTGTAGTACAGGTAAATGCTGTTGCAGGTGCAAATAAATTTGAAAAAATTGTATCTATGATAGAAGAATCAGAAAAATTAAAATCTTCTATGGAGGGAAAAGCAGAACACTTAGCAGATAAATTAGTACCATATACTTTATTGGGAACGGCTGCAGTATATTTTTTGACAAGAAATGTGACAAAAGCATTGTCTGTACTGATGGTAGATTTTTCGTGTGCATTGAAACTGGCAATGCCGATTTCTGTTCTGTCTGCAATCAGAGAAGCAAGCAATCATCAGATTACGGTAAAAGGTGGCAAATTCTTAGAAAAAGTAGCAGAAGCGGATACCATTGTATTTGACAAAACAGGTACGTTGACAAAGGCACAGCCAGTTGTTGTAGATGTTGTCCCATTTGTAAGGGAAGACCCTGATGTATTGCTTCAGACGGCAGCCTGCTTAGAGGAGCATTTTCCGCATTCTATGGCAAAAGCTGTGGTACTTGCAGCACAGGAAAAAGGTTTATTGCATGAAGAAAGACATTCTAAAGTAGAATATATTGTGGCACATGGTATTTCTTCTATGGTGGAAGGACATCGTGTCTTAATTGGAAGTTATCATTTTATTTTTGAAGATGAAGGCTGTCGCATTTCGGAAGAAATGTTAGAGCAGTTTGAACATCTTCCGGAGGAATATTCGCATTTATATTTGGCAGTAGACGGCAGACTTGCAGCAGTTATCTGTATTGAAGACCCGATTCGTGAAGAAGCCGCAGAGGCTTTGGCAGGGCTTAGAAAGGCAGGGTTTAAAAAGCTGGTAATGATGACGGGTGATAGCGAAAGAACGGCAAGAGCCATTGCAGCGAAAGTCGGTGTAGATGAATATTTTTCAGAAGTATTGCCGGAGGATAAGGCACGTTTTGTAGAGGCAGAAAAGGCAAAGGGCAGAACGGTAGTTATGGTAGGAGATGGAATTAATGATTCTCCTGCACTTTCCGCAGCAGATGTTGGAATTGCAATCAGTGATGGGGCTCAGATAGCCAGAGAAATTGCAGATATTGTAGTAGAAGCAGATTGTTTGACAGAGCTGATTACCTTGAAGCAAATTAGTAATGGATTAATGGAACGGATTCGCAAAAATTATGTGCAAATCGTAGGAATTAATTCAGGCTTGATAGGATTAGGTGTTGCAGGCATTGTACAGCCGACAACATCTGCATTGATACATAATTCTTCTACATTAGCAATTAGTTTGAATAGTACAAAAAATATCATTCAAGAATAAACGTAGAGAATGGGTTACTGTTCACAGAGCTATTAGACATTTACTGTCGGATAGCGAAATAGCATGATTCAAAACTTTAAATGAGTTTGCGAATTGTTAGTGTTTACGAGGTACGAGTGAACAGTAACGAGAATGGACTTATTGGGAAAAATTCCTAATAAGTCCATTCTATTTTTATGCAAAAAGACAGATGCTTTGTCAAAAATTTAACGAGTGGTAATAAGCATAAAATATTAGTTATGTTATAAACTATAAATAAACAAATATAGAGAAATGCACAAAAACAATGAAATATTGTTTGTTATATAAAGATAAATATGTGCAGATAAATAAAGAGCAGGAGGCAGGGAATTGTGACTACCAAAAAGAAGAAAAATCTAGGACTTTCCACGAAGATATTTATTGCTTTAGTGATAGGAGCTTTGCTTGGAACTGTAATTCATTATTTTTTTCCGGCGGGAGAGCTTAGAGATGTTGTAATTGTAGAAGGTATTTTTTATGTAATCGGTCAGGGATTTATCCGTTTGATGCAGATGTTGGTAGTACCACTTGTATTTTCTTCTTTGATTTGTGGAAGTATGGCAATTGGTGATAGTAAAACGCTTGGAAAAGTAGGATTGAAAACGATTCTTTTTTACTTGTTTACAACGGCAGCAGCAGTTGTAATTGCTTTATGTATTGCTTATATTATTAATCCGGGAATTGGACTTGAGATGGAATTGATACAAACAGGTGAAGTCGCAGATACAAAAGAAACAACTTTGGTAGAAACCCTGTTAAATATCATACCGAAAAATCCGATTTCCTCTTTAGCAAGTGGAGATATGCTTCCAATTATTGTTTTTGCTGTATTTGTTGGAATTATACTTGCAAGATTAGGAAGCAGAGGTTTACCGGTAGCAGATTTTTTTAGCAGTTTTAATGATGTGATGATGGAAATGACCACCATTATTATGAAAGTTGCACCGATTGGTGTTTTTTGTTTGATTGCTCGAACTTTTGCAAATTTAGGATTTTCTGCATTCCGACCAATGTTAAAATACATGGGAAGTGTAACAATTGCGTTGTTTATCCAGTGTTTTTTCATTTATCAGATATTATTATTTCTTTTTACACGATTAAATCCCATCAAATTTATTAAAAAATTTGCACCTGTAATGGGATTTGCATTTTCCACAGCAACTTCTAATGCCACAATTCCGATGTCTATTGAAACCTTAGAACGGAAAATAGGAGTATCAAAACAGATTGCTTCTTTTACGATTCCGCTTGGTGCCACTATCAATATGGATGGCACTTCCATTATGCAGGGAGTGGCAGTTGTCTTTGTTGCACAGGCGTATGGAATTGAATTGACACCTGAAAATTTATCTACGGTTATCCTTACAGCAACCTTAGCTTCTATTGGAACAGCAGGTGTTCCAAGTGTTGGACTGGTGACATTATCTATGGTTTTATCTTCAGTAGGACTTCCACTAGAGGGAATTGCTTTAATCATGGGAATTGACCGAATTATAGATATGATGAGAACCGCAGTAAATATTACAGGGGATGCAGTATGTACGACAATTATAGCAGCACAAGAAAATGCACTGGATAGAAATATTTTTAATGGTGAATAAAAGTTGTTTTTTGATGCAAAAAATCAGGTTTTTTTCAAATACAAAGAATTATGTTAAAATAGTTTTAACAATTTAGGAAGAAAAAATTGAGCAAAGAAGAAACTGAAAAACATTGTATGTTTCACAAGCTATGCTAAAATGGAAGAAAGAGTAACTATTCAGTACCTTTGAATCACTTTCCTTTAGTCAAAATAATAAGTGTTTTAATCTGCTATGAATAGTTGCAACAAATGTTTCTTTTCAGTTTAAGAACACAAAGGAGGAATGGAAGAAAATGAAGAAAATGTTATGGATGATGATATTTGTATTGCTCATGAGTTTTACAGGCTGTGGAAAAACAGATACAACAGGAGCGAATAACAGTCAGGTAAAAATTGGAGAAACAGAAGAAGCAATAGCAGTAACAATGGATAACTGGACGGATTATTTTGAAATCATACAGGAAGATGTTTTTGAAAGTGATTCAGAAGAAACACAAAAAGCAGACCGAGAGTATTATTTGGTTTTAAAAGATGGGTATAAGTTTAGTGAAGATTCCGCTGAAATAGTTGCAGTTGAGTATGAATATGATATTAAAGTTCAATATTATAAATGGAAAGAAACAGGAGAAATTATTTGGCTGGAAGAAAAAGAGTTAGAAGAAACGGATACCACAGAGTCAAGCAGAGAGGTAAATGAAACAAAAGAATTGCTTGCAAAACGAGTTGGACATGGAAGTGTTACAGATGAAAATGGTGTTGTTACGAAATTTCTTGTAAAAATTCCAAAAGAAATCAAAATAACAAATATAGAAGGAACTATTTATAAAGGATATTCAGAAAGTACAAGAAAAGAGATTGAAGAAATTGTAGAAGTTGCAGAAAATACAGAAAGTGTAGAAACTTATCAAGAAAAAGCACAACAAGGAGACGCAGAAGCACAATTTAAACTTGGTGTAGCTTATTATCTTGGAGAAGGGATAGAACAAAATTATGTAGAGGCTGTAAAATGGCTGAAAAGTTCTGCAGAACAGGGACATGCAAAGGCACAATACAATCTTGGCTACTGTTATTATTATGCAAAAGGATGTGAGCGGAATTATGAGGAAGCTGTAAAATGGTATACAAAGTCCGCGGAACAGGGACATCCATCTGCACAAAATAATCTTGGTAATTGCTACAAGAGAGGACATGGAGTAGGGCAAAATTATACAGAGGCTGTAAAATGGTATACAAAAGCTGCTGACCAAGAAAATATAAATGCACAAAACAACTTGGGAGATTGTTATTATTATGGTTATGGAGTAGAACGAGATTACGAAGAAGCCATAAAATGGTATACGAAAGCAGCAGAACAGGGACATGATAATGCACAATATATGACAGGGTTATGTCATTATCATGCTTATGGTACAGTACAAAATTATGAAGAAGCCGTAAAATGGTTTGAAAAAGCAGCAGAACAAGGACATAGAGAGGCACAATCTTATCTTGCAGTATGTTATTATGGTGGTTATGGAGTAGAGCAGAATTACGAAGAAGCCGTAAAGTGGTATACAAAGTCCGCAGAACAAAAGAATGATTACGCAGAATATATGCTTGGGTATTGTTATTATTATGGCAATGGAGTAGAGCAGAATTATGAAGAAGCCGTAAAATGGTTTACAAAATCTGCTGAACAGGGATATGCTTATGCAGAATATATGTTAGGAGTTTGCTATTATAATGGATATGGAGTAGAGAAAGATTACGAAGAGGCAGTAAAATGGTACTTAAAAGCATCGAAAAAAGATATTGCTTTAGCGTATAAAGGACTTGCCGATTGTTATCAGAACGGACATGGAGTAGACCAAAATTTGGAATTGGCAGAGGAATATTATCAAAAGGCAGAAGAATTAGAACAAGCAAACTAATATTTAGTTAAAAATTTGGTGAGTTTAATAAGAAATCGTAACTATTCAGTGCAGTTCAAAACACTTGCTGTTTTGAACAAAAGAAAGTGATTCATGTGTACAAAAATCCTATCGCAAAGCGATTTTTAATGGATTTTTGTATTGTAACTATGAGGGTACTGAATAGTTACGAAGAAATATTCGTTTAAGAATCTTATAAAATTCTAAGAGAGTAAGCTTGAAGTTAAAGAATGATTTCAAGCTTACTCTCTTTTTTATAAATTAAACTTGAACATTTGTTCGGATTGAATTATAATGACATAGTATAAGCAGAGTAAAAATTCTAAAATAAAGAAAGGACTTTATGTATGAAAAGAAAAACAAAGATATTTTTAACTACGCTTCTGCTGATAATCGCTCTATTTACAGGCTGTCAAAGCAGTACGGAACAAAATGCTTCTAAGGAAGATATTTCAACTGGCGATATCGTTCTTGAAACCCAAATAGAAACTCAGACAGAAGCAGAAATACCGCAGGAAACAGAGATTGAAACAGAAGCAGAACTTCAGGAAGAAGCTCAATCGCAGGCAGAAGAAAATTCATCAGAAATTGAAACAGAAGTTCAGACAAAAAATGATACTTCAACAGAACGATTAGAAACCGAACAAGAGAAAATCAAACTAGATGAAAACGGCACTTATACTTCCAAAGAAGAAGTAGCCGCTTACCTCAATCAGTATGGCAGACTTCCATCCAATTTCATTACCAAAAAAGAAGCCAAAAAGTTAGGCTGGGTTAGTCAGGAGGGAAATCTTGGAGAGGTAGCACCCGGTAAGAGCATTGGTGGTGATTATTTTGGTAATTACGAAGGACTTCTCCCGGAAGAAGATGACAGAGATTATTATGAATGTGATATTAATTCAGATGGCGGTTACCGTGGAGCAGAGCGAATCGTGTTTTCCAATGATGGTTTGATTTATTACACAGGAGACCATTACGAAACCTTTGAATTATTGTATGGGGAAGAATAAATGAGAGAAATTATTTTAGAAGGACGTTTTTTAACAGAAAAAGAAACTGCACATGAATATTTACAGGAAACCTTAAATTTACCCCAATATTATGGAAAAAATCTCGATGCATTATATGATTCTTTGACAGATTTTGAAGAAGCAGAAATAAAAATAAGAATATCAGAACAAAAAACAGTATATTTAGAAAAAATTCTTCGTGTTTTTAAAGCAGCATCAAGAGAAAATAATAATATAAAACTAATTTTCAATGAATCTTTGCATTATAACTATGAAGGTACTAAATAGTTCAAAGTAATAAATATTATGATATAAAAATCCTACTGTAATACAAGCTGCATTGCAATTTGTGTTTCTGTAGGATTTTCTTATAGGTTCACTTATTTTTTTTTCTAAGATAATCGGATGCACACACTCCCATTACTTGTTTAAAGGCAATACTGAATTTCGTATAAGAAGAAAAACCAACCACAATAGCAATATCAGTAATCCGATAAAGTCCTGTTTCTAATAGTGAAATAGCCTGCTGAATACGATATTCGTTTAGATAGGCTTTAAATGTTTTTCCGGTTTCCCTATGAAAACAGCGGGAAAGATGGCTTTCACCACAAGGAATGCTTTCAGCAGTATCATGCAAGGTAACAGATTGGTCATAATGAGTGTGGATATAGGTAATTGCTTTTTTTACTAATGGTGAAAAATACTTATTTTGAGAATCTTGAACAAGCTGGCAGTATGTTTCTAAAATACGATAAGCAAGGAGTGCTAATTCGGTACTGTTAGTCAGTGTTTTTATTAAAACGAAAAATGCGGTATATTTTTGTTGTATAGAAATAAAATCTGCACCTCCATCTACGGCAGCAGCCCTGCAAAGTGTATTGATAGAAAAAAGAATGTGTTTTCGGGTTTGCAGAGAATCGTCAGGAGTACAGTAAAGATAATCGATACTGGTCATTTCATTAAATATCTTTTTAGCATTTTTTATGTCGCCTTTGGAAACAGCAGAACGCCATAATTGTTCTTTTTCATAATTCAACTGAATATCTGCTTTGCTATAACTAGCTTGAGAGGATATTGTAAAAAAAGTAGAAATTTTAGATGGAGAACTATCTTTTGGAAGGATAGTAGGAAGTTCTGTAAGGTTTACAGCAGTTAATAAATGATAGCAGGTTAAAAATAAATTTTTAGTTTTGGTCTGATAAAGAGGAATAGACTTATATAAAGAAGAAAAATTTTCCTGCTCCGAAAGCGGTAAATTTGCTTTTTTCAAAATGGTTTTGATTAGGATATCACTGTAGGAAAGCAATAACACAGGTCCAATAATAGCATAATAATATTCAGAAGATGTAATTTGAATGCGAATTGTCAAATATAAAAATTCAAGTTCTGGTATAGCTTGCCAAAAACAGCAGGATTTGGCTTGATTTTCAGGGTGAAACAATAATTGAGATTCAAAATTCGTAAAAAATTTAAAAATACTGTCAGGATAATCCCTGTGTGTCAAAAAATAAAATGAATTTAAGTTTTGGTCAAATAAACCAATATCAAATTCAGTGATACTAAACAGCAAATCGCAGATTTTTAATAAATTGTCTTTATTTTCCATAAACTAAGCCTTTCTTCCTAATTTTTTGTATAAAATAGCATAAAATAATAATAAAACAGCAAAAAACGGAATGCAATAGAAAGTGTGAAAAAAGTATAATAAAAGTAATTAGGAAAAGGAGGGTTTTACCAATGGGAACAAAAACTTTATTAACAAAAGCAATGTTTGCAAAACACGGCGAAGCTTACGCTGAAGTAGCGCTTCCACATACCTGGAACGCATTAGACGGACAGGATGGCGGAAATGATTACTGGAGAGGTGTTGGAACATACGATATCGAGCTTCCAAACCCAACAGCAGGCAAAAAACAGTATATTGAATTTCAGGGTGCAAACCATGTTGCAACTGTATACTGTAATGGAAAAGAATTAGGAACACACAAAGGCGGTTTCTCTACATTCCGTTATGATTTAACAAAAGCTATGAAAGCAGAGGGCAACGTTTTAACAGTTACTGTTACAAATGGTGTAAGTGATATTTATCCACAGAGTGCTGACTTTACATTCTATGGCGGTTTATATCGTGATGTAAACTTCATCGAAGTAAATGATGCTCATTTTGATTTATTAAAAGATGGTACAGATGCAGTATTCGTAACACCACATGTAGCTGGAAAAACTCGTGTAGATTTATTCCCGGTAAATGCATGCGGATGTGACGTTGTTGTAAAATTAAAAGATGCAGAAGGTAATGTAGTTGCAGAAGGTAAAGAAGCTGCAGCAGCTCAGACTGTTATTAAATTAGATGTAGCAACTCCACACTTATGGAACAGTATGGAAGACCCATATTGCTACACCTGCGAAGCTTCTATTGAAAAAGATGGCGAAGTATTAGATACAGTAGTTGTTACATATGGTTATCGTGGATTCCATGTAGACCCTGAAAGAGGTTTCTTCTTAAATGGAAAAGCTTATCCATTACACGGTGTATCCCGTCATCAGGACAAGCTTGACAAAGGCTGGGCTATCTCTAAAGAAGACCATGACTTAGATGCAGCATTAATCAAAGAAGTTGGTGCAAATACTATTCGTCTTGCTCACTATCAGCATGACCAGTACTTCTATGATTTATGTGATAAGACAGGTTTCGTACTTTGGGCAGAAATTCCATTCATCAGCCAGTTTATTCCAAGCGAAGAAGCTTATGAAAATACAATCAGCCAGATGACAGAACTTATCGCTCAGAACTACAACCATCCATCTATCTGCTTCTGGGGTATTTCAAACGAAATTACAATTGCAGGAGAAACAGAAGGATTATACCGCAACTTAACAGATTTACATGCATTAGCTAAGAAACTTGACCCAAGCCGTTTAACAACAATGGCAGAAGTTTCTATGGTTCCTATGGATAGTGAACATGTATATATCACAGACGTTCTCAGCTACAACCATTACTTCGGATGGTATGTAGGTGACGTAGAAGACAATGGCGTATGGTTCGATAAGTTCCATGCATTAAATCCTGACAGAGCACTTGGTGTATCTGAATATGGTTCAGAAAACGTATTAATGTGGCATTCAGCAGAACCTGAAAACCATGATTATACAGAAGAATACGCTTCTTATTATCACCATGAAATGTTAAAAACATTTGCTACACGTCCATATTTATGGAGTACACATGTATGGAATATGTTTGACTTTGCAGCAGATGCTCGTGACGAAGGTGGTGTAAAAGGACGTAACAATAAAGGTCTTGTAACCTATGACCGTCAGACAAAGAAAGATGCATTCTATATTTACAAAGCATATTGGACCACAGAACCAATGGTTCGTGTAGCTGGTCGTCGTTTTGCTGACAGAGCTCCGGAAGAAAGAGATATCACTGTATATACAAACTGTGATGAAGTAACATTAATCGTAAATGGTGCAGAAGTTGCTACAAAAGCAGCAGTTGACCATGCAGTTGTATTTGAAGCAGTTGCATTAAATGATGGTGCAAATACAATTACAGCAAAAGCTGGTGATGTAGAAGATACTATCACATTAAATGGTGTTGCAGAACACAATTATGCATATGACCTTCCGGAAGGAAATGAAGGTGCAAACTGGTTCGATGACCCGGCAGCAGTTGCAGCTCGTAAAGCGAAAAAGTTAAATTATCCAAAGGGATATTATAGCATCAAAGATAAGATTAGTGTATTAGCAGCTAATCCTGAAACAGCAGCTATCTTACAGGAAACTATGGCAAAAGCTATGGGTTCAGGTGCAATGAGTATGGTATCTGGTGATTCTATGGGTAAGGAAATGCAGGAATTCATGAACATGATGACACTTGGCAATATGCTTAAGATGGCAGGTGCATTAACAGGTGATGAAACATATGAATTAAATGAAAAGTTAAATAAGATTGCAAAATAATTGCATGAGAATACCTTAATATGAATATAAGGTAGAAAAAAGCGGCTACATATATTATGTGGCCGCTTTTGTATTGTGTGCCGAGCATGGCACTAATCTTACTGGTGTAAGTCCAGTCACGGGTATT
>CAYMHX010000024.1:0-4239 GCA_964390325.1 uncultured Roseburia sp.
CATGTTCTTACGCAGCCAAACAGCAAGTGTTTGGCTGACGTGTGAAAAGTAACTATCATTTACCCCTATATGTCAACTATCCTGTTCTACAGCTAACGCCTTAGAGGTCGGTGCTTGAAATAAATTAGATTTCTAACCTGATCTGCCTTATTTCAACTTGTACAATTTTCTTCTTTATTGAGGAATACCCTTATAAGCATAATGATAAAATTTCTTCAATTCCTCATCCATGTCCAACTGATAAGCTTCAAAACAACGTCTTAAATATCTCATATTTATCTGACTTATATTATTATCGTCATAATAATCAGGTACAAATTTTTCCTTTGGATTGCCATATAAAACATCATATTCTTTATATTTTTTAATCGTATTCTTCTTATTTAATAACTCCACACAATTATCGTGAACATAAATACCTGCCTTTCCTATTAATTGTGCAAAATTTATTTTTTCTTATTAATTATTTGTAACTATTTTATCAAAAGCAGCCTCCCGATTCATCCAAGAAAAAATTGGATAATATACAAAAATGAACCTGCCGGTAAATAAGAAATAATAACAACATATAATATTCATTTACTTCTGAATACAATACACATTGTATATTACTTCTCTTTCCCAACAAGCCCATTTTTTCTACTCCAAAATTTATTCTGCTTTCTTCACTACACAACCCTTTTTGAAAAAACAGATTCCATATTTTAGTATCTCCCGACACCCTTCTTTTCGAAGCCTTTGTTCATACTGTTTTTCTTCTATCTGCTGTAATGCTTTCTCGCACATTTCTTCCATTTTATCAATATCTTCTGTCACCTTTAATTCTAAAATAACTCCCCGACCACGAAATTTCGTTTCCTGTAACATAATATCGCTTCTTCCAAGCCCTGTTTCCTGATTTGAAAACACGATATATTTTTGAAAACATTTCAAAATTCCTGTCAAAAATCCATGATAATAACTTTCTTTGTAATCATAAAAACTAATGGTATCACTCAACTGTTCCGTTACAAAATCGGCAAATTTTTCACAATCTCCGTCCTCAATTGCTTTCATTAACGGTATCATATCTGTTTTTCGTATTTTTTTATCAAACCATGACAAAATCGTATTTTTATAAATATAAGAAATCTCTGCATTTGGAATTGACATGGTAAGATACATTAATTCTCCCTCCTGCCGTTCTTTGCATTTTTTTAAATACCCTGTAAAAAACAAAAAATTCCATAGATTATCCTGCGAATCATAAATATCACCATAAGTAATGTCTTCGTGGATTGGTTTTTCAATCCTTCCTCCGTCAATCAGACGTTCTATTTCACTTCGTACCTGTGTATCTGCACGTTCTACCAATTCTCTTACAATGCTGTTAGAAGATGTATTTGACCAGTATGGCTTCGGAAATTTCGCCGTACCACTCACCGTATCAGCAACATAATTTATCACACTCCAAGGATTATAAACTTCTTTTTCCCCAAATAAATATCCATCATACCATCTTTTTGCTGCTTCTTTGCAATCTCCAATTCCATAAAAATCCAGCATCTCCTCTACTTCACTTGGCACAAATCCAAAATACTCTCCAAACGTTGAATCTAATATAGAAACTACTTTTAAATTATTCAAACCTGTAAAAATACTCTCTTTACTGATACGCAGACAGCCTGTTACCACTGCAAAGGCAAGATGACTGTTTGTCTTTAATGCAGATTCAAATAAGGAACGAATAAAATCTATCATTTTATCATAAAAACCTTTAAACCATGCATTTTCCAATGGCACATCATATTCATCAATTAAAATGACAGCCTGTTTTCCATGATAACGTTCTAAACAATCCGATAAAAATTCCAGTGCCTTTGTATATTGCTTGTATTCTCCCTTCCATACCATAATTTCATAATACTTCGTTTTCTCTTCTTCATTCAAAACGCTTGATTCCATCACATACCTATGTCTGTGATACTCTTTTGCGATTTCATCTACAAGACAACTATATGCCACCTCAAAATTCGGCTGTTTTGCTGATTTTAAAGACATTTTAATGACGGGATACGTTCCTGCATGAGAAAGGTATTCCTCTCCTGCATCCATAATTTTCTTTCCCGAAAAATAACAAAGGTTGTCTATTTTCTTTCCCTTTTCATCACGAGCATCTTCAAAAAAAGTCTGAATCATGCTAAGACCAAGTGTCTTACCAAATCTTCTTGGTCTCGTAAGCAAAAATACTTTACTTCCATTATCCAATAATTCTTTCATCAAAAGTGTTTTATCCACATAATAATAGTTTTTTTCAATCATTTCTGAATAAAATTCAATCCCGATAGGAATACGTTTCTTTAACATCATTTTCACTTCCTTTTTGATTTTCTACTTATACAGAAAAATACTATATGATTTTTAATTCTACATAGTCGCTTTACCAAATAAGTTTTACCACTAATCTTATTATAACCGAAACATAATTACTTGTCATTCTAATCATCATATTGCGAAGATGACATCTCTCCATCTTCATATAATTCCTGAATATGTTCTGCTAATTTTTCAATATCCGTACTTTTATCATCTCCATTCAGAATATCTACAATTGTATTTTCAATCCCCGATACTCTCTACAATAAATATGACTATCATACATAGCAAACTCTCCTCTCCGTATAGCTTCTTCTATTTGCATTTACTATTTTTTAATTTATTTTAACAGAATTAAAATTCCAATGCATCCAAGAAGCAATTGGAAAGGAAAAGAAAATTAAAACTATCTTTGAGTTAAATATACTTCATTTAATGACTTTCATTATTCCATATTCATATGATTGATTGCTGCTTCATCATTAAAGTGCAAGGTATTCTGCCACGTTTGGTAATCACTTTCTATCCACATTTTTAAGGTACAGAGTTCTTCTTTTTCAACATTATCCGAAAACAATCTTTCCAATGCCCCAATCGAATCCATTAATTTAACATCTGTATTTATTTCTATTCCATATTCAGCAAATTGTCTTGCTAAAGTACTTCCATCTGCATCAAATATTGCAGGACCTTCCATTTCTTCTTCTCTATAAATAACTTCCTTTGAACTCTCCATTCCTTCTTCATCATATTTATATGAAGTATAGCTAAAATAAGCAGAACCAAGTCCTCCTTGGTCAATATTCATCACTGGTAATATATTTTCTCCATCATATTTCCAAATTAAAATTTCTGCATCATATGCATCTCCATATACCCCTTGCCAATTATGTGTATATACTAAAAATATTCCTTGAACACTATTTATAATCCAATAGTTCGTTGCATAATTTGCTGCATAATATATCCCAGAACTTCTATCTCTCTCTTTACACATATCCGAAATCATCTGCTCTGATTTTAACACAATCTTTCCATTTTCTTTTTCATAAACAGTAGCAATATTTCTATAATCGTCTGTATGTAATACCAATAATTCCAATCGTTCATCATTATCCAAATCTAAAATTTTGTATCCTAAAATTCCTTGTAACTTGGAACATTCCTCTGCTTCTTTCTCATCTCTTGCTGAAACTACAATTGCACTTGGCTCTATATTGGCTGCTCCTATTTCTTCAACTACTGTATTTTGAAAATAAGCTTCCAGTTCTTCCTCACTTACAAACTCTATAACTTGGTCTTTTTCGTCTTTTTTTGTATCATTCGGTTTTGAAACAGTTCTATCTTTTAAAATCACGCCTATTCCTATTATTACTGCAAAAACTAATACGATAATAACTATTACTTTTCTTTTTACATTTTCACTTTGTAACAGTAACGTTTCGTTTGTTTTCGCACCACAATTTCCACAGAATTCCTGTTTTCCATTTATTTTACTTCCACAATTCTCGCAAAACATTTGTACTCCTTATCGGTTAAATCTTTTAGTATATTCTTCTATCTTTCCTTCCACATCACCTAACATTTCTGCTATTTCCTGCTCGTATTTTTCTTTATTTTTCAAATAATCTTTAAGAGAAACATATCTATAAAATACACCATTTACCTCTTTTAAATTATTATTTTCATCATAAATATAAGTATACCGATTTTGACTATCTCCATCTTCATTAAAACGTTCTTTCCGTATCATATTCCCGTTTTCATCATAGTCATAAACCTCCCACCAATCACTAGAGGACTGTATTACATCTTTCCTTATCTTATTACCGTTTTCATCATAGTCATAAACCTCCCACCAATCACTAGAGGACTGTATTACAT
>CAYMHX010000024.1:4339-12560 GCA_964390325.1 uncultured Roseburia sp.
TCCCACCAATCACTAGAGGACTGTATTACATCTTTCCTTATCTTATTACCGTTTTTATCATATAAATAAAACTCTTTTGTTTTTGTATTTCCATGACTGTCATACTCTATTTTTTCAGTCAGCCGATTATCTTCATCATAGCTATATGTAGTATAATTATATAGAGTTTTATCTTTTCGGTAAGAAGATTCTTTTACAATATTCTGTCTGTCATCATATTGATATTTATAATGACTTTGAAATACATCATCACCATAACAAATAACAGAAATTTCATTCCCTGCTTCATCATATTCACGTATAAATTTTATACTTTCCCAATCCGAACTATTTTTCTTATCTTCATTATAAACAGCTTTTCCACTTATAATATTTCCATGCTCATCTGTTTCTAATGTCGCTGTCTGTATAATTTCACCCTCTCTGTCATATTCAATTCCTTCAATCGGAAGATTTATCCCTTCCATAATTCCTTCCATATCATCAAAAGCAATTTGATTTAACTCATAATCATATTCATAATTTCTTTCAGAAATCGTTTCACAATTTTCTATATCATATTTATAAGTCACCCACATTTCATCATATCCATATTCATATTCTGGCATATATCCTTCGTACTTTGAAATATTCCCTTTGCTGTCATATTCAAATTTTTCAAAATACGCTGGTATACCATAATAACTATTGTATTCTGTTGCAGATAATAGGAAACCATTTTCATCATACTCATATATTTCACTAATTTGCCCCTCTTTGTTATATGTATAAATACAGACATATTTTTCTTCTCCATTTGAACCAATCTCCATCTGGCTGATTCCAAAAAAAATTCCTATCACCAATATCACAGCCATAGCAATCGCTATTACCTTTTTTATGTCTGTTTTTTCTATACTTATTGTATTTGAGTCCAAATCCATTTCTGCTTTTGTCCCACACTTTGTACAAAAAGAAACACCCTTTTTCAACTTACTTCCACAGCCTGTACAATACATTGCAATTCTCCTTCATCTTCAATCTATGTATCTTTTTTAACATTTTCACAGTAAATAATTTCAAAATATTGCACAAATTTGTCTTTACAGTAAAGACAGTTCTTTCATAAAAGTTCAAAATGTCTTTGCATCACAAACAAATTCATGAAATTTTTGTGCATTTTTCTTCATTTGTTCAATAATAAACGAAACCTCCAATGAATCCATTTAAATTCTGCTAACGATAACCATTCATTTCTTCATATTGAATAATTAAATCCCGATTTGCTACTTCATACTCATTTAACATATCTTCCGTAAAATCTTCTGCCGAAATCGTTCCGTGATACCAGCTTTTTGATTCAAAATATTCTTTCAATGCTTCATCTGTAAAAATCCTTCCATATCTGGCATAGATTTCATTTCTTGCAATTCTGCAATCTTCTTTTGTAAAACCTTGTAAATCTACATTTGTAAGATATTTTGTATTACTATTTGGTAAGATATAATCTGCATTTGTATTGCTATTATTATTAAAATTTACAGATTTATATTCGGAAAGTTTATGCCATTCAATGTCTGTTTTTTCTCTATAACTATTCTCTATTTTTTGATAATCTTCTTGGGAAATAGGACGCTCATCTTCATATTCATAACCATATTCCCCTTCAACTCTTATCGTTCCATAATAGTAAGACATCAAAACTTCACCATTTGATGTTGTGCCATCATGGCATATATGTTCTATCAACTCAAGTTTTGTTTCAGTTTCTTCCAGTTTCCAATAGTCCGTACCACCCGTATCTGCTCCTCCTGAACCATACACTTTTATTACATTATTCTCACAAACAGAACACCATGTACGCTCTCCTAAACCTGGCACTAATACATATTCTTTATCTAATTCAGCATCCTTCACAAAAACATCATATATACGTTTATCTTCATCAGCTATAAATAATTCCGGTACTCCATCATTTGCCAAATCAATTAATGCATAATATAATTCCAAATTAACGCTTGCTCCCCAATGATACAAATAATTCATCTCTACAAACTCTTTCTGTAAATCCGTTTCCTCAAATTTATTTGCTTCATATTTTTGAAAACGTATTAATAAAGAATCATAATATTTTTCCGCCAATTCCTCTGTCGACAGATTTTCTGTTTGTATTTCAGATTCAGTTTGTGTTTCCGTTTTTGTTTCTTCTACTTCATTTTCTATATTTGATATTTCTGCCTCCGAAGACACTTCATCTTTTTTCATAAAAATAATTAATATCACAATCACTGCCACAAGCAAAAGAATCCCAACTATTATAAGAAAAAGATTTTTTCCACCATGATTCTTATTCGTATTTGACACACTTACTTCACTTGATTTTTCAATCGTTTCATTTCCTACTGGTTTCCCACATTTCGCACAATATTTCTCATGTCCCTTTAATGGATTGCCACAATTTGAACAATGCATCATTTTCTCTCCTTTTTCCTTTTATCTTATGTATTACTGTTTCTCCGTAACCTATTCATCATGTCTGCTTCATAAACTATTTTCCCAAGCTATCCATAAACATCTCTTTCAATATACAAGCATATTTTATAAACCATTCAAACTGTTCTTCTCTTGTCCTAAAATCTGTAATCGGTTTATACACATTTAAACTTGGTGTCTTTGCTTTTCTTTCAATTTCAAATTCACTAAATGAATTTAAAGACTGTTCTAATTTCGCCCATAACACTTCATCTTTTATAAATAATGCCGTTCTGAGACGATTAAATTTTGTACTCACAGTTAATTCAATACGCACTTTTGCATTTCCAAAACGCAATGCATACCAGCTTTGGTCTTTAGCTTCTGCTTTTGAAAAGTTAGCATTTTTAAATTCAGAATGTTTTGATGAATCAAAAGCATAATCAACAAACTCCTGCCAGTAAGACAATTTGTCATTAATTTCTGCTACTTCCTTTTCAGCTTTTATCAGTTCATCAATTTCTTCCCAAGTCATTGAATCATTTGCAGCAGTTCCACGATTTTTGAAACGTTCTATTTCTTCCAATTCAACATTTTCACGTAACGCACCATAGCCAATTGACAGCATCCAATTTTTTCTTAATGGAAATGCTTCATGTGTTAATTTATATTGATACTCATAACCGTAACCTTCCCCTATACAAAACACATAATTTCCTGAAACAAAAAAACGGTCATCTGAAAAACTATTCTGTCTCCACTCTTCTGAACATGTGCCATCACTCTTATAGGAGAAAAAATTCCTCAAACCTCTTGTACAAAATCTATATTCTCCATCAAAATAATTATTATTACTACAAATCTGACGCCGATTATCGTCTGTTATTTTCCAAGAAGGCAACTTCGTAATTACTCTTTCTTCATCTATTCGCCCAATATTTCTTGGTTCCCACAAAAAACATTCACTGTCATTTTTATTTTCTATTTTCCGTATCGTCCACATCAGATTTTTTTCCATATTAAAATATACAATAGCCTCCCCATACTTATTTTCCAAATTGGCCACTTTTAAACTATTCGAATATTCCAATAAATCATCTGGCAATATCTGTGTATTATTTAAACAAATAATCTGTTTTCTATCAAAACTATAACTATACCAGCCTTCCCATATCGAATCATACCATTCTTCCATATTCTCTTGTGGATAATAATCTATATGCTTCATATAAAAAACTATCTGTTGATTATTCCCCATAATATAAAGCAATTCACTTCTTAACCCGTTACCTTCTTCCTTAAAAGAAGCCCCATTTTCACTAAATCCTGTATAAATATGATGTGATTCACTAGTAGTTACATCATACCACCATGCTGTATCTATCTGTTTCTCCTCATTTTTTGTAATTAACATGATACGATTGTCACAAACATAACACGATTTAATAGATTCTTCTGTTTCTAAGCAACTTTTTAACGTTCCATCAAAATCAAACAATCTGATTTTTCCTTCTGTTTCTAAATAAATTCCAAATCTATTGATACAAATAATCCGACAAATAATACTGTTTTCTATTTCCATAATAATACTGCGATTTGTACCATCTTCATTTGATTTCCATAAATAGTTCACCTTAAGATTCCTACCATATTCATCATACTTTTTTGAATAGAACCATTTTATATAATAAAATTGTCCTTGATAGAAAACATATTCATCCACTTTATTTTCTCTTTTGTTATATTTCGAATCACAGCCTGTATAATATATCTTTTCTTCTCCCCGTTCCCACTGCACATCTCCACCAAAATATTGATATCGTTCACTATTTGATGTTTCCCCAAAGCTTCTATTACCTATTTCTACACTTTTCTGTTTTTTCTTAAATAAATTCCACATATCTCGCATTCTCCTACTATCAATTTACTTTTCAAAACAACGCAAATCCCTATCTTAATTTTTAAGTGCTGTATTTTTCATATTGTGTACGATTCATAAAATCTTTTATTCCTTTCCATTTTTCTCTTTTAATCCAATATCTAATATACGGATTATATAATCTATACATTAGATATTCAAGTAAAAATTTTCACTTCAATCAAAACGCACACACTTTAAATCATATCCATAATCCTATTTCTACAAAACCTACAAACCTTAACTTTAAATACAAAGTTATATTTTCACCCCTAAAAATATAATGCAATATTCTATATCTTGATAGCTACAATTTAATTTCAATATAAAACTATCTTAACAAATAAAAAAAGAACGGCATCCAAATACAACTTGGATTACCATTCTTTTTATTATCCTTTACAATATTATTTGTTCTTAAAAAAGTCAAAATCAAAGTAATGTTCCTTATCTTTTACAAGAATTGTCCCAACTTCCCCTTCTCGACATTTTTTAACAGGAATCGCTTTTGCACCATTTAAACATTCTAATGAGCCAAAATATACAGAATAACTATGTGTATCAAATGGTATTGCCATCCAGTATGGCTCTGCATTATATTCTTCTGCTACACGCTTTGCCTTTTCATAAGCATTGTCGCCTAAATTATAGCTAGGATTTTCTTTGCCATCACGCTGATATCGATTCCTTGATTTAACACTTATAATATATTTTTTTCCATTTCTTTCTGCATAAATATCAGCAAAAGGTGTATTTCTATGTTCGTCATTTAAATTTCTGATTTTATCAAACTGTTCATCCACGAGTGTTTTTATCGCAAACAATTCTCCTAATTCACCTAAAGATTTTTTTCTGGCTGCTTCTTTTTCTGTTAAAGTCATTTCTTTTTCCTCCGTAAAATTATATTTTTAGTAATTATTCAGCAACTTTATAATTACAATATTGTTATAACATCATTTCACAAAATTACATCCAAGTATTACTTGGATAAATCAGAATCAAATTGCCTAACGTATACATTAGTTATTCTATAAATAAGTTATTCAAACAAAAGTTATCCGTTATAATTTTCAAAAAAAGGAGTCTTTTATGGTTAAATTACGAATCTTAGATATTCTTGCAGAACAAAATCATTCAAAATATTGGTTATATAAACGCATAGAAATGAGTTATCAAAATTTTAATAAAATGGTAAATAACGAAACCAGTTCTATCCGTTTTGATACCTTAGAAAAACTCAGCAGTATATTAAATTGTCCTATCGGAGATTTATTTGAAACGGTAGATGATGATACAAATTGCTAAAAAATTTATTTTTATAGAACAGTCATTTTATTGCTTTGAAATTATAGAAAGTTATAAATATGACTGTTTTTTCATTCCTTCATCTAAATTTTTCTAAATCCAATTTTATTACCGCTATATTTTTTATTTTCATTCTGTACTAACTTCTAAAATTTCCTCACAAACATAAATTTTTAGAAAAATGTAATTTTCCATTCCTTTATAGCTGCTATGAAATTATTGTTTTTAATCCTCCAATAATAAGTATCAATGCCAGAACTAAGGAACCCATCTCATTCATTGCACCATTCCCTATTGCACTAACACCTAACCATATAAAAAAGCCTCCAACCAAATATTCTTCCCTTGATTTGTTTCTTTTCTCGTTTTTCTTTTTTACATGATACCTCTCTAAAATCTCTTTTTGATTTGTTTGTTTTTTAGATTTAACATTTATATTTCCCTTTTCTATCCATACTCCAAACTTATATCCCATTATAGCTATTATCCCTAATATAATTGCATTAAAAAGTTCTCCTCTTGCAATACAAAAAAAGACAAAATTCATTATGTATAATGGTAAAATAACCTTTAGTGATTTTTTAAATTTTTTCCTAAATATAGAAATGATTGCATAAATAATGGAAACATAAAAACATATCCCACAACATATTTCATAAAATCCAATTGCTATCATGCTTCCCTGTATAAATTCAACTACTTTCTGCAAAAGAAAAATAACAATGATTCCTATAATTAATAACAGCCCTATTTGTTCTTGCTTTTTATCTAAAGAATTTCTATTCTTTACAAACTCTTGCTTTTCTTCATTCAGTTTTTCCCTAGAATAGCCATTATTCTTTTCAAGATGTCTTTTCTCCATAAACTCATCTATTGTAAAATGATTTGGCCAATCCCCTTCACAGCCCCAAGAATAAGCATCTACAAATGCACGAAAATCATTTATATCTAAATCATAATCATGTTTTTTGGGATTACTAAAATGTTTACTATTTTTTCCCTTAAAACCATAACATCTTGTTACATTTGAAATTCGATTTGTTTGTGTATATCCCGAATTACCATATAAATTCATCGCTACATTTTCCATATTTCCACCAATATATAGATATTGGTATAATATTTGAGCTTTTTCTTCATTATCTATATTTCTAAAACTTTCCCAGTCATTTTTACTTGGTGGCTGATTCGTATTTTCTCTCGGCATAGAATTTCTCCTTTTTCATCTTTGTATATGCATCTATATTTTTTACTAATTCCTTTACATCTTATATACAATTTATAATCATTTTCTTTCTAACTTTTATCTTTCAACCACATTTATCTAATGTATAAATTATATAATATATGCATTAGATAATCAAGACATTTTTTATTTAACATAACTCCATTCTCCACAATAGATATATTTCACAAATATTTTAACATACAAAAAAAGAACAGCATCCAAGAGCAACTTGGATTACTGTTCTTCCCATTAATGCAATTTTTATATTTATTACAATATCCTTTTATATTGTGTACTAATCATCTCTTACATAATCACAGCCCTATTACTTACATAGAACTGTGAACCATTGTAATTTGTTGGCAAAATACCTTTTTCTACATAGAATCATTCACCGTCATACTCTGCTAATTACCACTATTATCCCTTACAACTGAATTAATTACAATATCTGCTGTCAAACAAAAAGGTTCAAATTTACCCTGCCAGTGTCTTTGAACCTTTTATAAAATATATACAACTATTCACTACCATCATAATTACAATGCAAAAATCTATTAAAAATCACTCTTTTTTATTCCGAATCCTCTCTATTATTTTATCAATACTTTCTTCTGTAACAACGTCAGGATACTCCTCATTTACTATTATCAACTTCTGTTTTGTTTCATTTTCTATCTGCGTAAGCATTTTATATTCTTCCTGCAATTCTAATACCGACCACTGCACATATTCTTTGACCTTATCATATACATCTTCTCTTATTATCATTTGTGGTGCTTCATAGAGATACTTAATAGCACCATCTATTTTTTCCATACAAATTTCTGTTTCTTCCTTCTTTAAATATATCAAAATACCTACTATATCTGATATATCATTTCTATATTCTCTGGCAGAAACCATTTTCATTGCAATTAAATACTCTGCTTGCACAGTTCGAAACTCCAAATTTCCTTTATTAAACGAACAATAATATTTAGATACTTCTCTTAATTTCCCAGAATAAGAAGCCGTATGAATAAAATCTGTATTCATCCAATCATTCGGCAAATTATACTGGTCTGCAATTCGATACGATACACTTTTTATCATTTCCATAGATTGTACTAAAATATCAAAATCCTGTGTATATTCCCTGAAACCATAATTAAGTAAAATACTACCTCCACCCACTATAATTATCTCTGTTTTAATTTGACTTCCATTTTGTTTCTTATATTCTTTTGCAAAAGCTTTTAAAATAGGATAGGCATTCTCTTTTGTAATCAAAGTTTTTTCTTCATTTTCATACGGCATCATACAAGTCTCCTTCATAA
>CAYMHX010000024.1:12660-14083 GCA_964390325.1 uncultured Roseburia sp.
GTAATCAAAGTTTTTTCTTCATTTTCATACGGCATCATACAAGTCTCCTTCATAAATATTATGCTTTACAAATTCTTGTATACAATTTTCATACCTATGTTTTCCCAATTTATCACCTACATAATAAGGTTCTTTTAATGCTTGTTTCCTAAAGTCTGAATACTCTTGACACAATGGAATCTCATTTTGTTTTGATAAATAATCTAATAAACTTAATAAATACATGGCTTTTAAAACATCTTCATGCAATAAATAATAATCAATTATTCGATTTTCCAAAATATTTAAAATAATTGGAATATCTCCTTGACTTTTTAACTCATGATGCAATTTATTTCTAAATGTTTGAAAATCCTCTTTCTCATAAACTAAATCATCAATATTCACTTTCAAAAAAACTGCTATCTTTTTTAATGTTTTATATTGGCATTCTTCAAGATTTACTTTTCCATTTACAATATCATTCAATGTAGAATATGGAATCGACGTAATAGTTGCCATTTCTCTAATAGAAATATCTTTTTCTTTTAAATATACTTTAATATTCATAACTCATACCTCCTCTCTTTATTATTACCGTTCAACCGTTAATTCGTCCAGTTTTTTACTCCGCCTTCTTCACTACACAACCTTTTTAAAAAACAAATCCCATATAATATTAACAAAAAAATCCACTATACTAATTCTTCTTTCTTTAGCATAATGGATTTTCTTTTGAATTACAACCTAACCTATCTGTATAGCTTTTATATACTCCCATTCCTGTCTGGAATATTCTTCCCTATCTTCTTCACGAATTTCAAATGTTTCCAAAAATTCATAAGCTGCCTTCATTACTTCTTCAAATGTATGAACGATTTCCTGTTTTCCATTCACATAAAAGTGATAAGAAAGCTCGATTTGATAATATTCCGAAAACACCTGCTGTATATCCTCTGCTTCTAACAGATTTTTCTCTTTCTTATATATCTTATTATTTTCTATCAACTGTTCTATCGTGGCAGGCGTATAATAATTTATCATACAGCCTGCATTTAAAGCACGTTCCTCATTCTTTAAAAAATGATAACATCCTTTCTTTCCACCATGAATATGACCAAAAATATGCCAAGCTCCACGATAATAATGGTTCCATTCTGCAATTGGAAAATGACATAAAACAATCGTATATTTACCATCTTTTACATAGGTCATTTTATCCACGGAAACAAATTCTGCCATTGCATTTTCATCTTTCAATAAATGCTTGTCATGGTTTCCTATAATCAAATGCTTCTGACCATTTAATTTTTTTAAATAATATGATGGTTCGTTCGTGGAACGATAGCAAAAATCTCCTAAGATATAAACATCATCTTTGGGTTTTACAACTGCATTCCACTGCTCTATCATAATTTTATCCATCTCATCTGCATTCGCAAAC
>CAYMHX010000024.1:14183-17847 GCA_964390325.1 uncultured Roseburia sp.
ATCACCCTCTTAAATACATCATAATTTAGTGTTTTATTTGGTGGACAATAAACTGCAAATTCAATGGTTTCAAACTGATATCTAAATTCTTCCACCAACTGTTTATAACTTGCTGCTACAACTTCAGGAGAATTTTCAAATGCTCCACAGCCAAATGCTCCCAAAATTATTACTTCATTTCCCTGTGCTGCTGCAACTTGTAAAATTTTTCTTCCTCTTTTAATATGTAATTCCTTCAACTCTTTGGCTGAAATCTTTACAGGTGCAGACCCCGCATGAGGATTCATCGCATTACTTGGGCGTTTCCTAAGATTTGGTGCAGCACAGGTAATCACATTTACATCATACCATTCTCTTCCTTTTAATAATACCGGTGAAGCTGTATCTGACTTAAAAACCGTTACATCCGGTGTATAAATACAGTCATCATTATACAATGGATTATTCAACTTCCGATGTGGTCCATAAAACATATCCCACATCTTTTTTTCACTAATCAATAGATACAGCGTACTGCATCTGCAAATACATTCCTCCTGTGCTGTTGACCCTCTTGTCACGCCGCCACCCGGATTCGTTGCTGAAGCAAAGTTTAATACACAGACTTTTTTTCCTGAATAAGCCTTTGCTGCTTCTAACGTTCTTTTCTTAGAAACAATCACTTCTGCCGGCTTTTCATATCTTGCCAAAGTTTTAGCAGATGTTTCTCCCACCGAAAACTCCACATCATACATTTCCTGTCCCAATGCAGAATTTTTTATGCTTTCTTTTAATTTCTCATTCTTTTTGCATAATTTCATAGAATCTTCAAATATTCTTACATTTTCTTCTCTACCTGCCATGCTTAACTTCTCCTTTTTTCAATAAAATGATACCTTATAAGATAAGTGTATCTAATAATGTATTAAAGATAACTAACCCACAATCTTTTCTTCACTCATTTTACTTCAACGATTTAAAATATACTAAATTTTTAGAACTATATATTTTTACGTCTTACTTATTCTTCTTTTAATCTTTTCTTTATAATTTTAAGTATTCTCTCATCCGTTACCATATCTTTTAATTTCTGTAATCTCCGTTTTCCAATTCTTCTATCACACGCTCTAAGAATATCCGTTAAATTCCATCTGTCATTTTCAAAATTTTTCATTAATTCAGATTCGGGACACTGAATATAATCTTCAATTAAATTTGTAATTTCACTGATATCCGTATCCCAAGGATAAGAATTGTGACCATATTTCCATGTGGTATCAAACTCTTTCGGATAATCAAAGATAATTTCTTTCTCAATTGTAATAAAATATCTCGGCAACTTTGAACCATGATATCCATCATTACTATTCATTTCATATAAGACACAATGAATTTGAAAATTTAGTTTTGGTTCTATTAACTGATACAAACGGCTCTGCAATTTACTCCATCTTTTTGACATTTTTACCTCTCATTTAAAAATATCACAAATAACATTTTCTTCCATAGTTTCAACAATTTTTTATTTCATTGAAACTGTGTAATCATTTCTTACTTTTTTAATTTGCCCACACCCAAATCATTTTCTCACATTATTTTAATCTCGATTCATAAAACATCTTACGAAGCGTACAAATATCCCAAGGCAGATTTTCCTTTCCTTTTGTATTACGCATTTCTTTTAACCAATGATAAAATTCATTCGCTTCTGCCGTTGGCAAAACTGCTGTACTTCTTAAATATCCCACTTTTATTGTTTCCGTGGAAACATTTCGCAAAAACTTCCAATACTGATAATAGGCGAGTTTTAACTTCACCATATAGCCATTCTTATCTTCGATTAGAAAGCCTTCAATATACTCTCCCTCATACTGATAATCTTCTTTCGTCACCATCTCATGCCAATCACAGAAGTCCTGCCAAGTATCAATTACAAATGCCTTTTTCTTGGTCTGTAAGCCAAAGCTTTCTGCAATCGCAACCATTTCTTCATAAGTATACTTCGCAAACTTGCTATCATTTTTTACAATATCCAGTAAAAACAACTGGCTTTTTGGATATTCAATGATATGTGGGTCATGCTCCATATCCACACATTCAAAGAAAAAGGTCACATCTTCTTCTTTTATAAATGTGAAACAAAAAACACTTTATCTCCATATTGATAATACACGCACTGACTCAGCTCACGATAAAATTTCCGAAGTTCTTTTTTATCCACACCAGACTCATCTAAAGCCTGTTTTGTCAACAATTCAAATTCTGGCGAAGTGTATCGGCACATAATGTATAAGTTTCTAACCCCTGTTCTTTCACCCAAGTCGATTTTCCACAACCAGGAGCACCTCTTAATAAAAGTAATGTTCTCATAATCTCCCTCATTTCTAAAATAATTTATAACTATTCAGAGCCAAGGCAATTTGCATAAAAAGAACGAATCCTGTTTACAGGAATGAGTTCTTTTTTGAAAATTTCTTTGGCGAGAAGCCATCAGCGAGGAAACACGCAGTGTTTTCGAGCTTGGCTCTGAATACTTAGAACAATTTGTAATAAGCAACCAATAAACTATCATTTGTTTCAATCATTAATTCAATACATTTTACTAATCTTTCTTGCAGAATCGTCTATCATCCACACACTCCTTTTTCCCGTTTTAATATACTCTGATTTCATGTAACAGTTCCATTCATAGAGAATATCATCGTCTCATTCATACAAGTATGAGTCTCCTATTATATTCTCTATAGATGAACTGTTATCAATTTTATTATAAATGCTATCTATCCATTTAGCATCCAAGCAACAGTTGGATAAAAAAAGAACTGAAAATGATATCTAAAAAAATGATGTCATCTCCAGTTCTTTTCTTTTCAAAGATTTTAAATGCAACTATGAATTACGATTATTTGCCACTTCAACTCAACTTCACTTTTCATTCATTACAAAAATCTTTAAAAATGTACCCATTCTATCCCTTCATAGTTTCAACCACTATATTATTGAAAAAATTCGTTAAAAATTGTTACATAAATTATATTACAATAACATTTTGGTCTGCTTTGAATGATTACTAAAATTCATTATAACTTACAATTTCACTCATTTCTTTAAATTCAGAGTGCATTGCAATCGGCGCCGCATCTTCGCTTGGATATCCCATTACTAATAATGCAACCGGTTCTAAATCCTCTGGAATTGCAAACTTCTCACGCATTGCTGCCGGGTCAAAATGCATTACCCATGTCGTACCTACACCAATCGCTGCTGCCTCTAACATCATATGTGTTGTTACAATACTTGCATCAATTTCACCACTGTTTGCCCCATCATAACGACGTTTCCAGCAAGCTTCTTTACTATAGCAAACCAATAATGCAGTTGGTGCATTAAAATGACATTTTGTACAAGTTTTTAGCTTCGCAATTGCTTCTTCACTATTAATTACTAAAATACGCTGTGGCTGTATATTACATGCAGTCGGCGCAACATGACCAGCCTTTAAAATCTTATCTAAATCTTCCTGTGTTACAGGTTTTTCTGTAAAATTTCTCACCGAATAACGTTCTTCTGCTAACTTTAAAAAATTCATTTTTTTCACCTTTCTTATTTCTATCGTAACTATTCAGTACCTTCATAGTTACGATGCAAAAATCCATTAAAAATCACTTCGTGATAGGATTTTTGC
>CAYMHX010000025.1:0-17263 GCA_964390325.1 uncultured Roseburia sp.
CATAACCTTACAAAAATAAAACCGTCCCTAAAATAGTAAGCTAAAGTTCCATTTTGTTGCAAATATGCTACAAATAAAATGTTTTTTTATAACAAAATATAAGTTATAGTGAAAAAGCATTAATGAATTTAGTGAAAAATATGTAAGTAAATAATAAGAGGGAAATAAGATAATATCGGCTTTTTTGCCGATAAAAAAATGCCCTAAGGTTAGTTTGAACTAATGAATATTAAATATGACAAACTGATTAAGAATGAATGCTTGCTTACACTAAATTAAAGAAAGGACGGAGATAGGTATGAAAAAGCAATTTTACAAAATGCTGGCATTTATAGCTGCAGTAACGATACTGTTTTCTATGACAGCCTGTGGAGGTACAAAGGAAGAAACAAAAACAGATACAGCAGAAGTCGCAAACGATTATTACATCGATATCACGGATTTAGGAATGAAGTTGGTATTCTATCTTCGGTTAGATGGGGAAGGAAATTTCATGTTCTCAAATACACTTGATTTTGAAGTAAATAAGAGTTCAGGAACATTTCAAAAGTCTGGTGAGGAATACATCATGGTGTATGAAAGTGTAAATGGGGAAGAAAAGACAATGTCAGATGGATTGACAAGCAGTTTCGTGCTAACAGAAGATGGAAGTCTTGATTTTTCAAGCTGTGAAAAAATTTATTATGGTTCGGCTTCTGTAGACAGATATTCTGCGAAAGACCCGAATGTGAAATTGATAGCACATATTGTAACAGAAGAATTTTCTGCACCAGAAACAAAGAGTGACTTTAGTATTGGTACTTATGTGGCAGAAACTGTTACAAAAAATGAAATTGAATATCATCATTTGGTGTCTTTTTATGAAGATATGACATACCTACATATACTTCGCTATGAGCAAGATGGAAAAATGGTATGGAAATCTGAACATGGTACCTATGGAGTTAGCACTACACAACTTGCATTAGGTGAGCATGGAGGTGAAAGAGCAGAGGGAGAAGTTGTTAGCAGCTCAACAGTGAAATTATCTTTATTTGCGGCAGCAGATGATACAGAACGTACCATGTTGGAGTTTCAAAAAACAGATATGGTAAATGAAATTGCGGCTTTAACAGGTGTCGGAACAGTAACAGGAAGTGAGGAAACCTTTGAAGTAACAATGAAATTGTATGAAGACGGAAGCTATGAAACGATAACAGCAGATTTTACGGAAATGGGTGTGCTTGTAATTGACACAGAAGCAGGGGCGGTAAAGCAGTATCCAAATCACCCTGAAACTGGTATAAGGGGATTATTACAGGTGGAAACTGTGCCGTCTGGAACGGTTTCGTATAGTGAAAACGGAAGTCTTATGATAAACGATTTGCGTGTACGAAATTCAGAAAATTTGACAAGACATAAAGTAAATGTAAGATGATTTATTGTAACAGTTTATGCAATTATTTTGTTTCATGATAATGATGAATAAGGAGATAAAACGATGGAATCAGCACAGAAATTTTTTGACTGGGCATTCAAAACAAGAGCAAAGAATGTCATTGGTATGTACAACGGAGAAGCAATCTCACACGAAAGAATGTTTTTGAATTTTTGTTCACACGAACCGTCTTTCGTGTCTTACGGTCCGGCAGGCTTAAATGCCAGCGTAAAAGGTGTGGGATTTTTGCCAAAAGATGAATATTTAGAAGAAACATTAGAAGCATATATCAAACACATCAAAACCTATGACCCGGAAGATAAATCTTATGGAAAACGGGGCTTAGAACTGTTGATTAAATATATGTATGCAGATGAAGCACACGAAAGAATGGATTTTACAAAGTTAGGAAGTTTAGAAATGGCAAAACGCCATTCTTGGACAAATTATCAGGTGAATAAAGAAGCTGCACTTATTTTCCACCAGCCACCTATGATTTCTTATAAATTAAAAGGAAAAGTGGAAATTTACGACGAGAATATTTCAGGAAAGAGAGAGTTGTATCAGCAGTTTATCAATGCACAGCATGATATGTATCATACACCTGATATGTCAAGATGGTTATCTTATCCTGCATATATTTTTAGAATTGAAGAAGTGTATGATAATTCTGCAACAAAAAATGGCTTTGGAAAGCAGCTTGCTTATCCTGTGCCAAGTGCAGAAGACTAGTGACTGGAAAAATACAAAACAGTTATGAGTGAAAAATGAATTTGAAATGAGAGGTGTAACTGATTTGGTGCATAAATTAATTGGATATATCGTTATGCTTTTTCAACAAATATGCAATAGAAAAATAGCAGCATTATCTTTGATCATAAGTATCTGTATAACAAATATTTCTCTAACAGGTTGTGGCATATCTACTGCAGCAAAAAATATTGCTGCAAGAAAAGAGGATACTTCTTCTACATTGTATGTAGGGCATGTAGGGACTTCGTTCCCTACATCCTTCATGCCATGGCTCTCAAGAGATGGGATTGCACCAACGGTTGCAAGTATGCTTTATAATACGCTATTTTCCTATGAAGAAGAAACAGGTGAATTTCAACCGTTGATTGCAAAACAATGGTGTTATGTGGATTTAGAAGGACAGCCCTTGACTGTAGACGGCACATTTGATGGAGAAATTGATTATCAGGCAGTCGAAACCTATTATAATGCAGTATCAGAAGATTATATGGTGGTGCGTTTGGAAATTTTTGATGATATCAAGTGGTCGGATGGAGAAAAGCTTACCGTAGAAGATATTTATTATTCTTTTGATATTGCAACAGATAATGCGTTAAGTAATCATGCAGGGGCGCTGGCTTGGACCTCTGATTTAAAACATGAGTCGAAGAATGGAGAACTGGTGCAGCAAGGAATGTTTACGGCGGAGCATCCCGATTATAGTGGAACATTTGCAATTTTAGAGGAAGAAAAAGATACAGTGATGTATCTTTTGGTGAATAAGGTATTAGGTTCGGTTGCAACTTTGTTTCAAACCATTTTGATTTTACCGGAGCATATTTGGAGTCCGATTGTTAGTGAAAAACAGCAGTTAAATAATAAAAATCCCAAAGGTGTATTTTTAGAACAATATCAAAACCCTGTTGGAAGCGGTGGCTGGATATTAAATAAGGAAGAAACGAATACACAGATGATTACACTGGATAGAAATCCAAACTATCACTTAAAAGATGAAAACGGAGAAGAACTTTATAAAGTAGAGAAAATTAAAATTTTACTTTATTTAGATGCAAATACGGCAATATTTGCCTTGCGTAAAGGTTATATTGACCTGTTAGACAGTGCGATTAGCTCTAATTATCTTTCTCTTTTTGAGGAGGAAGAAGATATTTATGTTTCGCGCTCAGCGGGAACCTCGGTAACAAGTCTGGTGTTAAATGTCAATCCATCGTCGCCTTATGATACAGGTATGAAACAGTTGTTAGGTGATATAAATGTTAGACAGGCGATTGCACTGGCAATTGACCAAGATGAGTTAGTGTCGAAGGTATTAAACGGTGCCGGAACAACGGCATCGGCAGGACTTATTCTATCGTCAAATGAATTGTTATATGAGGAAGATTCCGATATTTTATCAGGAAATATAGAAGAAAAACTTTCAGAAGCAAATGCTATTTTAGATGAGTTATATCCCGAAAAAGATAAAGAAGGTTATCGTCTGTTAAAGGGAGAACGGATTTCATTCCAAATTTTAACGATACCGATACAACAGGATTTAGTAGCATATTTACAACGGCAGTTCCAAAAAATTGGAATTGAAGTGCAGTTTCAGGCATCGGGTTCGACACCGGAAACGACTTATATTTATCCAAGTAATTTTGATATGACAGTACAGTCAGTAAATTTATCTATGGCAAATGCAGATATCATGTATAAGGCACATTTTGTAACGCAGGAGCGTTCCTCTAATTATGGAAAATATCAAAATGAAGAAATGACAAATCTAATAGAAGAAATGCGTTATACCTTAAATCAGGAGAAAAAAGTAGAATTAATCAAACAGTTACAGAAAGAAACAGCAAAGCAGTACTATAAGATACCTCTTTATGCCTCTGAGGTGCTTTCTGTGGCTCGTACAGACCGTTTTACAGGTTTCGTTGAAGTAAAAGGGCAGACTGTATTTAACACCGAAACACTGGCGAATTTACAGATGAGAGAAAGGATAGGAGAATAATGGGAAAAGCATACATATTCAAACGAATCTTATATACCATCTTTATATTTGCCGTTGTGGTAACACTATGCTTTTTTATTCCGCGTTTAGGTGTGGATGACCCATGTTCGAGATATTACCCGCCACAGGGAAATATGAGTGAGGAACATTATGAACTAATAAAAGAACTGACAAGAAAACAATACGGTTTAGACGGCTCGACTTGGTCGCAGTTTGTGAGATATATTTCTGACTTATTACAGGGGGATTTGGGAACTTCTTATCAGTCAGGAAGTCCAAAAGTAGTTGATTTGATTGCCGCAAGACTTCCATGGACACTGGTTCTTTCGGTATCAAGTATGCTTATTTCGGTGCTGTTTGGTGTATTAATCGGTGCTTTTTGTGCATGGAAAAGGGGAGGCTGGCAGGATAAGGCATTGTTGAATGCTTCTACTATTACAACGGCTGTGCCATCGTTTTTTATCGCTTTACTGCTTGCTTTTTATTTAGGGTTTCAGTGGGAGATTTTTCCGGCCTATACCGACCAAAATATGGTTTCTTCGTTCCAATGGAATTTAGAAAGCATTGGAACGGTATTTTATAATGCAGCATTACCGATTATCAGTTCTGTGATTGGAGGAATTATTTCTTACGCACAAAATACCAGAAACAGTGTGATTGCCGTTTCAAATGAAAATTTTATCATTACAGCAAAGGCAAAGGGCGTTTCTAATAACAGCGTGATTTATAAGCATACCTTACGAAATGCGATGCTGCCGATTGTGACAAGTTTAGGAATGAGTATCAGTGGATTAATCGGAGGCTCTGTTGTGATTGAGCAGATTTTCAACTGGAATGGGATTGGAACACTTTTTTTGGAAGCCAATAATAATAATGATTATCCGTTGATGATGGGAATAATGATTTTCTTATCAGCCTTTGCATTGGTGGCAAATTTAGTAACGGATTTGTGTTACAGTCTGTTAGACCCTCGTGTGACTTTGGGAGGAAAAACTTGATGAAAAAGTGCAGAGAATTGATAAAGAAAATCTGGGCGCATAAACAGGGACGGATTGGTTTACTGATAGTTTTATTTTTAATATTTATTGCCGTTTTTGCAGATGTGATTGCACCGTATAATCCTTATGATGTAACTCAGCGTGATAATAAAGGGCTTTCCCCAAGTTTTGCACATTTGCTTGGTACATCGATTACAACAGGGCAGGATGTATTTAGTATGCTGATTTATGGAACAAGGGTTTCACTTGCTGTCGGTATTGTTACAGGACTTGCGATTGCTGTGTTAGGCTCGGTTTTGGGAGTTGCGGCAGGATATTTGGGAGGTTTTGCAGATTCGCTTTTGATGCGGATTGTGGATATTATGATAGTGATTCCGACTCTGCCTCTTACAATTGTCATTACCAATATTTTCGGTCATAGTTATGTGGTCATTGTGTTTGTATTTGTACTATTTGGCTGGCAGAGTTTGGCGAGAGTCGTGCGTTCACAGGTATTGCTTTTGAAAAATTCAGACTATGTAAAAGCAGCAGAGCTTTCTGGTGCAGGGAAAAAATATATCATGTTTCGTCATATTTTACCAGCGGTATCAAACCTTGTGGTAATGAATACGGCACTTACCTGTGCGGGCATTATGATTGCAGAGGCAGGACTTAGTTTTTTAGGCTTGGGAAATCCGACAGCGATTAGCTGGGGGAAAATGCTTGCAGATGCACAAAGTGGTGGTTCAATGCTCTTTGGTCATTGGTGGACGATTTTAGCACCGGGTATTGGTATTTTTCTTTCTGTTTATGCATTTATGAGGCTTGGACTTGCGATAGAAGAAATTTTAAATCCACGCATAAAAGCAAAGAGCAGTGTGACAAATGTAATGAAGCATTTAGACCGTAGATATTTAGAGGAAGTATTCCTTTCTATGGATGAAGTGGAAGTGAGCAATAATAATGAGTGAACAGGTACTGAAAATAAAAAATTTAAAAGTTGTATTTCCAAATGAAAAAGGAATCATTCGTGCTGTAGAAGGGATTGATTTAGAAGTAGAAGAAGGAAAATGTGTAGCATTAGTGGGAGAAAGTGGCTGTGGGAAAAGTGTAACTTCGCTTGCAGCAATGAAATTATTAGGACCTTCGGCAATCATGCGAGTGGACGAGATGAAACTCTGTGGAGAGGATATTACAACTCTTAGTGATAAAGAAATGCAAAAGGTAAGAGGAAAACAGATTTCAATGGTATTTCAGGATGCACTTTCTGCGTTAAATCCTGTTATGACAATTGGAAAACAGTTAGATGAAGTCTTTTTAAGGCACTTGGATATTTCAAAGCAAGAGGCAAAGAAACGTTCCATCAAAGCATTAGAGATGGTCGGTATTCCAGACCCAAAAGCACGTTATAAGGCATACCCTCATGAGCTTTCAGGAGGCTTAAGACAGCGCGTATTAATTGCAATGGCATTTGCCTGCAATCCTAAGCTGATTATTGCCGATGAGCCTACCACAGCACTTGACGTAACCGTTCAGGCACAGGTGTTAAGAGTATTGTCTGATATGCAAAAACAGCAGAAAACATCACTTTTATTAATTACACATGATTTAAGCGTAGTAGTGCATATGGCAGATGAAATTTATGTCATGTACAGTGGAAAAATCGTAGAAAAGGCAAAGACTTATGACCTTTTTAAACAGCCGCTTCACCCTTATACAAAGGGTTTGATTACTTCGGTTGCAAAAATGGGGGATGAAAAGGGAAGATTTACCCAAATTCCCGATTCTCTGCCAAATCCAATGAACAAACCGATGGGCTGCTATTTTCATCCACGCTGTGCTTATGCAACTAAACAGTGCAAAGAAAATATGCCCCCGCTTCGGACATTAAAAAATGGCAGACAGATAAGATGTTTTCATGCCATAGAAGGTGAGGTGGCAGATTGAATTGTGAAGAAAAAAACAATATGATTGATATTGCTGAGAATGGAGAGAAGAATAGGGAAATTTTACTGGAAGCATCACATCTTTCCGTCAACTTCCCCGTGAAGAAGACCATGTTTTTTGAAAAACAGAAATATCTTCAAGCAGTGACGGATGTATCACTTCGCATTTATAAAGGCGAAACCTTTGGATTGGTTGGGGAAAGCGGCTGTGGAAAGTCTACGTTTGCAAATACCACATTAGGAATTACGAAACCGACTTCGGGAGAGTTGTTTTTTGCAGGGGAAGATATGCAGCAGATTTCAAAAGAGCGTAAGAAAGAATTAAGGAAACGGATGCAAAAGATTTTTCAAGACCCGAGTTCTTCTTTGAATCCACGTTTTACCGTGTTTGAACTGGTGTCAGAACCTTTAACAATTCGAGGCGGCTATTCGGAAGACGAAAAACGTGCCATGACAGAAGCTATATTAAAAAAAGTGGGACTTTCCAAAGAAGATATGGAGCGTTATCCATCGGATTTTTCGGGTGGTCAGCAGCAGAGAATTGCGATTGCAAGGGCATTGATTTTAAAACCTGATTATCTGGTATGTGATGAGCCTGTCAGTGCCTTAGATGTATCGGTTCATGCACAGATTTTAAATCTTTTGATGGAAATGCAAAAGGAAATGGGGATTACCTATTTATTTATCTCACATAATCTTGCCGTTGTAAAAAAGATGTGTGACAGGTTGGCGATTATGTATCTTGGAAAGGTAGTGGAGTATGGAAGTGCAGAAAAAATATTTGCAAATCCAAAACATCCTTATACAAAGGCTTTAATTGATTCAGTTTTGGATATTGATGTGGATTTAGAGAAAAAACAGACGGTTTTAAAAGGTGATGTATCAAGCCCGATAGACCCGCCAAAAGGCTGTCGTTTTTGCAAACGTTGTCCACAGGCAGGGGAACGGTGTGAGCAGGAGATTTGCTCGCCAGTGGAGGTCGAACAAGACCATTATGTAGTGTGCAATAAAATTGCAAATATAATAAAACAATAGAATAAAAAAAGAGAGGAAAAGAAAAGATGAAAGCAAAATTATTAAGTATGTTATTAGCAGCAAGTATGGTTGGAGCAATGATGGCAGGTTGTGGAAGTAAAACAGAAACTACGGATGCAACTACAACAAATACTACAACAGAAGTAGTAACAGAAGCAGAAACTGATGCAACAGATGCTGTAACCGAAGCAACAACACAGACAACAGAAGCTGTGGAAACAACCGAAGCAGCAGATGCAGCAGAGGGCGTAGCAATTGCAGTTGGAACTTACGCAGGAAGCTATACAAAAGAAGCAATGGGTTCTGAAGTCGTATATGAATATACATTAACATTAAATGAAGATAATACTTATGCTTACCATGTTTCTTTTGAAATGGGCGGAACAGAATATCCGGAAGATGAGGCAGGAACTTACGCAGTAGAAGGAACAACAGTCACATTGACACCTGAAGCACCATTAAAAGAATTAGATGCAACAATCACAGTGACATCAACAGAAACAGGAAAAATTAACTTCGCAAGATGCGTATCAAGTTTTGCATCTGCACAGGTTGAGTTAGAAGCTGTATTAGCAGAATAGATAATTATAATAGTGCACTTATTCTGTAACAAAAGGAAATGGAGTAATAAATAATATGATGATAAATAAAAGGCTGATTGGCACTGTCAGCGAAAGTAAAAAATATATTGCAAGAAATGTAGCGTTTCAATGGGTTTCGCTTGCCGCAAATATCACGATGATGGCAAGTATTACAAATCTGTTGGCAAAACTTTTCGAGCGTACTGCAGGAACAAAAGAACTTGGGACGACCGCTGCCATTGTAGCAGCGGCTGTCCTAATCCGTTTTTTCTGTACGATAGGTGCTAGTAAAATGAGTTATCTTTCTTCAAAAGCAGTAAAACAGACTTTGCGAGAGATGATTTACCGAAAACTTTTACGCCTCGGAAACTCTTATCAGGAACAGATGAAAACATCAGAAATTGTACAGGTGGCAGTAGAGGGTGTAGAGCAGTTAGAAACCTATTTTGGGGCATATCTGCCACAGTTTTTTTATGCCATGTTAGCACCTCTTACGCTGTTTGTCGTATTGAGTTTTGTAAATCTTCCATCTGCCGTGGTACTTCTGATTTGTGTACCATTGATTCCTGTTGCGATTGCAGCAGTACAGACTTGGGCAAAAAAATTGCTTTCTAAATATTGGGGGCAGTATACGGCACTGGGAGATACCTTCCTTGAAAATTTACAGGGGCTTACAACGTTAAAAATTTATCAAGCAGACGATTTTAAACAGCAGGAAATGAACGAAGAAGCGGAAAAATTCCGAAAAATTACCATGAAGGTACTGACGATGCAGTTAAATTCCATTACGATTATGGATTTGATTGCCTATGGAGGTGCGGCACTTGGGGTTATTTTAGCATCCACACAGTATGCAGCAGGAAAGGTGTCTTTATCGGGCTGTTTATTAATTATTCTGCTTTCCGCAGACTTTTTTATTCCAATGCGATTGCTGGGTTCTTTCTTTCATATCGCAATGAATGGGATGGCAGCAAGTGATAAGATTTTTAAGCTGCTAGATTTGCCTGAAACAGAGAAAAGGACAGAAACAATATCGGATGATTGTACGATTATCTGCTCTGATTTGCATTTTTCTTATGAAGCAGACCGCGAAATTTTACACGGAATGGATATGACATTTCCGAGGGGCAGTTTTACTTCGATTGTAGGAGAAAGTGGCTGTGGAAAATCAACAGTTTCAGCAATTTTAATGGGAAGAAACAAAGGTTATCAAGGTTCTGTAAGCATTGGAGGTAAAGAACTTTCTGAACTTTCGGAAACAAGTCTGTTAGAGAATCTTACTTATATCAGCCACCACAGTTATTTATTTAAAGGAACGGTCAGAGAAAATCTTTTGATGGGAAAAGCAAATGCCACAGAACAGGAATTGTGGGAAGTATTAGAGCGTGTAAACTTAGCAGCATTTTTAAAAAGTGAAAATGGTTTAGACACCGTTCTTTTAGAAAAAGCATCGAATTTTTCGGGTGGACAGTGTCAAAGACTTGCTTTAGCAAGGGCGTTGTTACATGATAGTCCTGTTTATATTTTTGATGAAGCGACTTCTAATATTGATGTAGAGAGTGAAAATGATATTATGCGTGAAATTCATGCACTTGCTAAGACAAAGACCGTCATTTTGATTTCACACCGTCTTGCAAATGTCGTGAAGTCTGACTGCATTTATGTAGTAGAAAATGGAACTATCGCAGAAAGTGGAAATCATGCAGAACTTTTGGAAAAAGAAGGCGTTTATGCGAACCTTTGGAACGCACAGCAGTCATTAGAGAACTATGGAAAGGACAGTGTGAAAAATAAATTTTTCACACACAAATTTGTGCCTGCGGCCCAAAGTTTGCAGGTATCGGAAAGGCAGGGTTATTAATAAGATGAAAAGAAGTGGATTTACCGTTATGATGCGGCTAGTCGGTCTTGTAAAGCCTTTGACCGGTTATATGATACTTGCAATTATCATGGGTGTTATTGGTCATCTTTGCGCCTCCTTTATTACTATTTTTGGTGCTTATTCAGTGGCAGAGTTGTTAGGGATTGCAGTGCCGATTTCTTTAAAAGGTTTGTTTGTGTCGGTTTGTATTTTTGCGTTGGTTCGAGGTGTTTTACGTTATGCAGAACAGGCGTGTAATCATTTTATTGCATTTAAGCTGCTTGCATTAATTCGTGATAAAGTATTTCAGTCTTTGCGGAAGCTCTGTCCTGCAAAATTGGAAGGAAAAGATAAGGGAAACTTGATTTCTGTCATTACATCTGATATTGAACTTTTGGAAGTGTTTTATGCACATACGATTTCTCCGATTGTGATTGCGGTGATTTATTCTGTGCTTCTCGTCATATTTATCGGAAGCTTTCATCCGATTGCGGGCGTGATTGCAGCAGCAGCTTATCTGACAGTTGGTGTAGTTGTACCACTTATGATTTCAAAAGCAAGTGGCGATGACGGTATGAACTTCCGTACCAAATCAGGAAATCTTTCGGGATATGTATTAGACAGTCTGCGAGGATTAAATGAAACCTTACAGTATGGACAGGGAGAAAAAAGACTTCGTGAAATGACAGAGCAGACAGAGGCACTTTCCGAGGATGAAAAACGATTAAAAGATACGGCAGGGAAAAATCAGGCGATTACGAATACCATTATTTTAGCATTTGACATGATAATGTTGTTTGTTATGGCAATGTTTTATCAGAATGGAGAGGTGGAATTTTTAGGGGTATTAATTCCTACGGTTTCATTGATGAGTTCGTTTGGACCTGTTGTGGCATTGGCAGGACTTGGAAGTACCTTACAGAATACCTTTGCAGCAGGAAACCGTGTACTTGATATTTTAGAGGAAACACCTGTTGTAGAAGAAGTGACGGGAAAAGAAGAAATTACATTTTCGGGTGCTGCGGTAAAAAATGTAACCTTTGCATATAAAAATGAAACAATTCTTGATAATATATCACTAGAAATTCCACAGGGAGAAGTGATTGGAATTGTCGGCAGAAGCGGAAGTGGCAAATCGACCCTTTTAAAATTGTTGATGCGTTTTTGGAACGTACAAAAAGGTTCTGTCACATTATCAGGAACAGAGGTTGGGGAAATCAATACAGCAAACTTGCGTGAGATGGAAAGTTTTGTCACACAGGAAACACATTTATTCCATGACAGTATCAAAAATAATTTACGGATTGCAAACTTAAAGGCTTCTGATGAAGAAATTTATACAGCCTGCAAAAAGGCATCCGTACATGATTTTATTATGAGTCTGCCACAGGGCTATGAAACGCCCGTTGGAGAGCTTGGAGATACCCTTTCAGGCGGTGAAAAACAACGTATTGGACTTGCAAGGGCATTTCTTCATAATGCACCGTTTCTGCTCTTAGATGAGCCTACAAGCAACCTTGACAGTTTAAATGAAGCAGTGATTTTAAAATCATTAAGAGAAGAAAAAGAGAATAAAACCGTTGTTCTTGTTTCACATAGACAGTCTACGATGAGAATTGTAGATAAAGTGTATTCGGTGGAGCATGGACGGATGAGTTAAGTGGAACTTTAACTTATTGTAACTATTCAGAGCAGTTTCAAACAAGTTTTGAACAGAAGAAAGTGATTAGGGAATGAATAGATGTTACTTTTCACACGTCAGCCAAACGCTTGCTGTTTGGCTGCGTAAGAACATGATTCAGGGGTTGATTTTTGCTTTGCGAAGCAAATTTTCATGCAAAAATCAATCGTTGCTGGTCACGGAGTGAACAGTAACGAATAGATAAAAAGAAAGATTGCTTGTGATAAATTTTATCACGAGCAATCTTTTTTGCGAATGATTGTATTTTTGCGAAATCCTTGTTATAGTTGATGGGAAGGATATACGAAGGAGGAGTTCTTTATGAATAAGGATTTAACGGTAGGAAAACCGGAGGTAGTATTATGGAAATTCTGTATGCCGCTCTTTGCAAGTGTGATTTTCCAGCAAATGTACAATATTGCAGACAGCTTTGTGGCAGGAAAGTTTATCGGTGAAAATGCATTGGCAGCAGTTGGCAATAGCTATGGAATTACGATGATTTTTATTGCTTTTTCATTTGGAAGCAATATGGGCTGTTCGGTTATCGTTTCGCAGTTATTTGGAGCGAAAGATTATAAAAAAATGAAAACGGCAGTATCAACAGCTCTGATAACAAGCGGGATACTATGTGCAGCATTGGTATTGGCAGGAATGGTAAGCTGTGAATGGTTATTACAGCTTACCAATACACCAGAAGCCATTTTTGCAGATTCCAAAACATATTTGTTGATTTATATGTTTGGTTTTCCGTTTCAGCTTTTTTATAATATTGCAACAGGAATTTTTTCAGCATTAGGAGATTCTAAGACACCATTTTGGTTTTTGGCGGTTTCTTCAACTGCAAATGTAATTGTAGATATTTTATTTGTGGCAGTTTTCCATATGGGTGTGTCAGGTGTCGCATGGGCAACGTTTTTATGTCAGGGAATGAGTTGTATTTTGTCAGTACGGCTTTTGCACAAGCGAATGAAGGAAATTCAGGTGGAAGAAAAAGTAGAACTGTTTTCCACAGAATTATTGAAAAAGATTGCAGCTATTGCTATTCCAAGTATTATACAGCAAAGCTCTATTTCTATCGGAACGATTATAATACAGGGACTTATCAATGGATTTGGAACAGGTGTTATGGCAGGATATTCTGCTGCAATGAAAATCAATAATTTAGTTATCACCTCAATTACCACGATTGGCAACGGAATTTCCAATTATACAGCACAAAACTTAGGTGCAGGCAAAATCGAACGAATTAAAATGGGATTTCGTGCTGGCGTGAAAATTGTATGGACGATTTGTGTACCAATTGTGCTTTTATATTTAACGGCAAGTGGTTTTTTGATACAGCTTTTTATGGAAGAACCAACAGAAGATGCGTTATTATCAGGCGTTTTATTTTTGAGAATTGTGACACCATTTTATTTTTTGATTTCCGTAAAATTAGCAACAGATGGAATTTTACGAGGATTGGGGCTTATGAAACAGTTTATGATTGCAACTATTACGGATTTGATTTTGCGTGTGATTTTAGCAATGATTCTTTCTAAGCCGTTTGGATATGTCGGAATTTGGTGGTCATGGCCACTTGGATGGTGCCTTGGTACGACATTATCACTTTGTTATTATCGGGCGAATATTATTAAGAAAAGTTAAAAAAAGATTATATATTTTTTAAGAGCTTATCAGGAAATAAAAATAATTTCTTGATAAGCTTTTATTTTAGAGATTGAAACATTTGATAAAAAAATAACAATTAAAAGTTGTCGTTGAGATTGAGTTGAGATTTGTTGTGTATAATAATAAGTTATATGACGGTTGTTTTTTATGGATTTGCGAATCGTAACTATGAGGGTATTGAATAGTTACGACAATGAAATTGCTCTCAAGGTTTAGAAGTGTGGAAATGAGTAAAGAAAGGAAGAAAAAAGGTATGTTCAAAATTCTTGTAGTAGAAGATGATTTAGAGTTAAATCAGCTTTTTTTTAAAACTTTAAAGCGAAATGGTTATGAAGTATACAATGCTTCAGACGTGAAAGAAGCATTTGGAATATTAGAAAAAGAAATGATGGATTTAATTATTTCCGATGTGATGATGCCTGAAATAGATGGATTTGAATTTGTGCAGCAACTTAGAGAAGCAGGGATGAATTTTCCAATTCTGTTAATTACTGCAAAGGGTGATATTATGGATAAACAAGTAGGATTTTTATCCGGTGCAGATGATTATATGGTAAAACCGATTCATTTACAAGAAATGATGCTTCGGGTACAGGCACTCCTTCGTCGTGCAAAAAGTGTAAGTGAACGAAAATTATCTTTTGGAAATACGGAATTATTGTATGACAGTTGGACAGTAAATGATGGCAATGGAAGTCAAATTTTGCCGAAAAAAGAATTTCAGCTATTGTATAAATTATTGTCTTATCCGGGACAGATTTTTACCAGACAACAGATTCTTAATGATATTTGGGGAGTGGATGGATATGTAGATTCACATACCTTAGACGTACATATCAGCCGTCTGAGGGAACGCTTTAAAAAGAACGAGGATTTTGAAATTGTGACAATTAGAGGGTTAGGTTATAGGGTGGTAAAGAAAAATGGATAAGAAGCAAACACATACAATAACAGAAGAAGATATGGAAATGCACAAGTTAAGTGTACAGATTTGGAAAGTCTTTTTTGGGGTTGTTATCATATTTTCGGGAATATTGGCCTCGGTTACTTCTGTTGCGATTGGAGTGGGATTGATTCCGATTAGCGAAAATATTCTTTCTTTTTTTACATTACTGTTTATTGCGGGAGTGTATGTGATACTTTCTTCGTTGGCTGCTTTTTATATAGTAAGCAAGGTATTTGCACCTTTAGAAGAATTGAGCGAGGCATCAAAGCAGGTAGCAAAGGGCAATTTTGATGTACAGGTCAAATATAATGGGCATTTGGAAGAATTAGAAAGTACCATAGATAGTTTTAATCGGATGGTGCGGGAATTAAATTCGGTAGAAATTATGCGTAATAATTTTATGGCAGATGTTTCTCATGAATTTAAGACACCTTTAGCAGCCATTTCAGGGTATGTTACTTTTTTACAGGATTTTGAACTGTTGCAGGAGGAAAAAGACGAATATATCCGAAAAATTTTTCTAAATTTGGATAAATTAAATGAGTTGACCGAAAATATTTTGCGTTTATCCAAATTAGAACACCAAGAGTTTTTTGACGAACCGGTAAGTTATCGTTTAGATGAACAGCTTCGCGAAATTATTGTTTTATTAGAACCTAAGTGGGCAAAGAAAAAAACAATCTTTGAATTGGATTTACCGGAGGTGGAATATACAGGTCAAAAAGGAATGTTGTTTTATGTTTGGATGAATTTGATTGGAAATGCAATTAAGTATACGGAAGAAAATGGTGTGATAGAAATTGGTTTAATCGAAAAAAAAGAGTATTGCGAAATTTTTATCAAAGATAATGGAATCGGTATGACAGAAGAAACGATAAAACATATATTTGAAAAATTCTATCAGGCAGATACATCCAGAAAAACGCAGGGAAATGGACTGGGACTGGCATTATGTAAAGAAATTATTTATAAATGCGAAGGCAGGATTAGTGTAGAAAGCCGATTGGGAGAAGGTGCTGCATTTACTATACAACTTCCGAAAATAATCAATTCTCAACAAGGTTTGAATTTTAGTTGAGGAAAAATTGAGACATCCCTTTTATTCTAAAAGTAGAATTGTTAAGAAGTCAGTAACGAGGAAACACGAAGTGTTTTCGAGTTTGGTACTGAATAGTTACGAAAATTTTATAAAAAACACAATAGGGAGTTTGTTTAAATACTTCGGAAGATGGGGATATATGTACAAGTTATTATTAGTAGCAGATGAAATGCCTGAAAAGACAGTTTTATATGAAATACTGCAGATGCATGCAGGAAATTTATGTGAAATATACGAGGCAAAAAACGAAACAGAGGCAATGGATCTTTTAAGTAACAATTGGGGAATAACAAAAGAATTAAAAATAGAAACAGATTTAAAAACCAAAACAGAAGATGAACGATTTTCAAAAATAAAAAAGCAAATAGAAGGATATGTTAGGAAGCATTATATGGAAGAAATATCAGCGTATGATGCTGCAGAACAGATGAATTATTCGGAAGCTTATTTTTGTAAATTGTTCAAACAATGTTTTGGAATTAATTTTACTTCTTATCTTGCAAAATATCGCGTCAAAGAGGCGAAAAAATTGTTGGAGATTTCTAATAAAAGTGCGAAAGAGATTGGGAAAGCCTGTGGGTATGTGGATCCATGTTATTTTACAAGAGTCTTTAAAAGAGAAGTAGGATGTACACCGTCGGAATACAGAAATCGTTATTTAAAGGATGCGGAAATTTAGAACTGGAAAGATATCTTTGAAGTGGTTAAAATTGTGCTAGGATTCACAAAATTATCCTATATATCTAAAAGAAAAATTAAGATAAAATGAAGATATGTAAATTATGGATAAACGAATTTTAAATAAAATAAAGTGCTGCATAATAGCAGATTTTTCTCATAATAAGTCTCTCCACACACACCCGAAACTTATTCAGATGAAACGTTATAGCGGACTTTATAAATTAAAATTCGTTTATTTGTAACTTAGCAAAAAAATTTTACAAGGAGAAGATTTTATGAGTCAAAAAAGAAGTTTGCCGGATAAGTATTACGGCGAAAACGGTATTCATCGTGTTCCTCTGTGGCGTATCGCATTGTTCGCATTGAATAACACCTCTACAAACCTCTATATGTTCATGATGAACTATGTAGCGTATTACTTAGCTGGTTGGGTTGGGGTTACCAGCGTTGTAGCAGGTTCTTTCTCAATGTTTATGAGAATTTGGGATGGTGTAACAGACCCGTTAGTAGGTATGTTAGTTGACAAGATGGACGGTAAGTTCGGTAAGAACAGACCATTCATGGTTGTTGGTAACGTAATCCTTTTCGTTACATCATGGATTTTATTTAATGTAACACATTC
>CAYMHX010000026.1:0-17050 GCA_964390325.1 uncultured Roseburia sp.
AAATACCCGTCTATATTCTTCTGAAAACTCGACCTCTAAGCAATACAATGCATAATCCGATAGAATAATATAAGAATGTTCAAAATTTTCTGTTTCAAACCACTCATCATGGTAGAGTGCATCTGTTTTTAACCATAAATCCTGTGGATTTCCACTAAATTGTAACGTTCCATATTGGATTTCATCAAAAGACATTGCAGAAATTTTATTTCTTTCCGTCCGCCAATCAGAATATAGATAGGTAATGCCATCTTCCTGTAATTGACTTACAATTCCTTGATATAAGTCATTCGCACCCGGAAGCCATCTATAACTTTGCCCAAAGGTAAAATCATAATTTAAAATACTAATCCCTATCAAACTTATTATCAATACACCTTTTAACTTTACTCCCCATTTTACTTCCATCAGCATTGCCACAGAGGAAGCAACAAAAAAATACCAGCAGAAAAAGTAAATATCCCGTAGCGATATCACAAATAAGCCTGCACAAAATACTGCCAACAAACTAATTGCAAAAAATAGAACAATATATCCCATTACAGATATTTTTTTATTTTTTCTATACTCTCTAAAAATACATACCAACGATAAAAAAACAATTAAAATAGAAAAAATACCACCTATATGTTCTAACCATTCCAAAAAAGTGACCGGCGTACCAAGACCAATATAATCTCTAATTGCACTCATGGATATTTCAAAATTATCCCGAATATTAGAATCCACACTTCTTATAATTGTACTCTGTTTCACAATTCCATTTTGAATTAATATTTTAGTAATCAAAACTCCGCAAATATTACAGAACAATGCAAGAAACGCAAAAACAAAACTGTCTTTTTTTTCTTGTAAATTCCGTCTCAAATGCTTATGGTGCAAAATGATATGGAAGACAACAATGGCACATAAGGGCAAATTCAGTACAAGCAATTCTCTCAAACTCTGCATACCAAGTGCCAAATTATAAAGTAATACCCCAAGTTGTATGACAATGGGTACTCTTTTCTGATTTACAAGACGAAAATATACACCTAAAGTAATAAAAATACCAATTACATAACAAGCATAATAACTTGCCATTGTATAAAAAACTTGTAATCCAGTCCAGTCTCCATGAGCAGTACCCCCTATATTCGTTCCACCTATTACCACCAACAAGCTAACGATGATACTTTTCACATGAACAAAAGGTTTTAAGCACCAAATATAACTCAATACAATTCCAAAAGTCATAAAACAAGAGGCAAATGCCAATGCCAAATAAGCATCTTCTACAACACCATAAAACAACGCTGCAACAGCAGGAGTTGCAGCAACATAGATTTGATTTCCGAAATGCCATCCTTTCGGAAATAATGTTTTTGCCTCCCACATATATTTTGCTAAAATAGCATCCGAATAAATATCATAATTAGACCAGACTCTCCCTGTTAAGTTTAGGCACAAAATACTAATCAAATAACCGAAAACAACAAAACTTGCAATAAAATATATGCCGTTTTTTGCCGTAAACTTTTCTCTTGACATATGTATCATCAATCCTTTGCTCTCGGATACTCATTACACAATAAACGATAAGGTACTTCGTCTTCTTCTATCGTTGGAAACCGTCCTACTGACTGATAAAAACGATTGTCTGTATTATCATCATTACACATAGACACCTCGCCTATTAACACATCACCGGTTCCTGCCTTCACATCAAAATCATGATACTGATGTGGCCAAAGTGTAATACTTTCTCCCGGTTTTAATTCCACTCCGGTTCCTGCCGGTACATAATACGAACGTCCATCACTATTTACCAAAACATCTGACTGTCCCAATTCTCCATCTTCATCATTGTAAACATGAATAATCAACGTTCCTCCGCCACGATTAATAATATCCTCTGATTTCACCCAGTGAAAATGCATCGGTGAATGCTGCCCTTCCTTTAACATTAAAAGCTTTTCTGCATACACCTTTTTATACTTCGGGTCATGCTGATTACCATTACGAAGTGTAATCAATGCAAATCCTACCTTTTTAAAATCACCAAGACCATAGTCCGTAATATCCCATCCTAACATATTGTCACGGATTTCATCGTACTCATGTCCCTTTTCCTCCCAATCCGTTGGTGTCCAATTACAAAATGGCGGCAAGTGAAATCCATTTTCCTTTATTAACGTTTCCATTTCCCTAATATATTGATTAATCTCCGAACGCTTCATAAGCATGCCCCTTTCCTCTAAATCACTTTCTTTTGGTCGAAGCAGTAAATGTTTTGAACTGCTCTGAATAGTTACGTTACCTTTACAATAAGAAATACTTTAACACAAACAATACTGCCAATACATACATAAGAGGTGTAATCTTTTTTGATTTTCCTGCTACCAAATTAATCACAACAAAAGAAATAACCCCAATCGCAATTCCTTCCGAAATACTATACATCAACGGCATTGCAATCAGACAAAGATATGCTGGAAGTGCTTCTGTAATATCATCAAAATCAATTTCTACAACCGTAGAAGCCATTAAAAATCCAACATAAATCAATGCAGGAGCTGTTGCAAATCCGGGAATAGTTGTAAAAACAGGAGCAAGGAAAATAGACAATAAGAATAAAACGCCTGTTACTACTGATGCCAAACCTGTTCTTGCACCTTCCACAACACCTGCTGAACTTTCAACAAATGTCGTTGTTGTTGATGTACCAAGTATCGCTCCTGCTGAAGTTGCAATCGCATCTGCTAAAAGAGCTTCTTTTACTCTCGGAAGTCTTCCATCTTCATCAAGCATATCTGCCTTATTTGCCACACCAATTAATGTTCCCAATGTATCAAACATATCAACAAATAAAAATGCACAAATAATTACAATAAAATCTGGCAGATTAAATGTACTAAAATCTACATTAAAACACTGTCCAAAAGTCTGTCCAATCGCACCCAAATTAAAATCTGACCAGGATGGGAACAAAGAATAATAACCTGCTTCAATATCTACGGTATAAATTCCCATCGCCTGACAAATCATTCCTAAAATCCAAGTTGCAAGAATTCCAATTAAAATAGCACCCTTTACTCTTTTTACATTTAAAATAACAATGATAAATAATCCAACCAATGCAAGTATCGCACTGATACCCACTGTATTAAAGTTTTCTCTAAAATTTACCACTGTAACCAGCGTAGAATCACTGTTTACTACCAAGTGAGCATTCTGTAATCCGATAAACGCTACAAACAAACCAAGACCTACCGATACGCCTTTTTTCAAAGTCAACGGAATTGCATTAAAAATTGCTTCTCGCACATTTGTCAAAGACAATAAAATAAAAACCAAACCTTCTGCAAATACGGCAAGCAATGCAAACTGCCAAGAATATCCCATTTGACCACATACCGTATACGCAAAGTATGCATTCAAGCCAAGCCCTGGTGCTAATGCAAACGGATAATTTGCTAAAAGTGCCATAGCAAGCGTTCCTATAAAGGAAGCAATCGCTGTTGCCATCAAAATTGCATTTTTATCCATACCGGAAGCTGCTAAAATACTTGGATTTACTGCTAAGATATATGCCATTGTCATAAATGTTGTAATTCCACCAATGACTTCTGTCTTAACAGTTGTGTTGTTCTCTTTCAACTTAAATATTTTTTCCAACATAAGATTTTTCTCCTTTTTGTTATTAATATAACTAATAAATGTCTCCATAGTTGTCACATACATAACAACTACCGAGACATTATCTATCATCTCTCGAAAAAAATCAATCTTTTTTTCGTAACTATCTATCATTCCCCGATAAAAAACTTCGCCAAATGTTACATTTCACACCCGTGCCATTCGCAAAGGCGACTTTGTCGCTTTCATCGTTCTAACCAACATAGTTGGTACAAAAATTCATTTATAGAATATCTTCTACATATACCCGCTTTGTCATAGACAAATCGATGCTTCTTCCTCTACATTCTACAATCGGATATAACAAATCATACTTATTTATCATTACGATTTTTCCTGTTCTTCCATCACTTAACGCAACATTTTTGTCCAATACATATTCTATGATATGCTCTGCAAACACCTGTACATATCCCGAATCCAGCTTACGGCCGCCTTCATCTTCCAGCTTCTTTAAGGCAATTAACACAGAACTGGCATATTCGCCCTTATCCTTCATTGTATAAATATCATACGCATCTGCAACAGCTATGACACGACCGATTTTATTAATACTGCCACCCTGAAGTCTCATCGGAAATCCCTTTCCGTCCATTCTCTCATGGTGTGCCAATACCGCCTTCATCACTTCCACGTCAATCTTTAAATTTTTCAACAAATGATGAGCTTCTGTAATATGCTTTTCATAACCGTTTCCTTCTAATTCATCTTTGAATGGAATTTTTCTTTTCTTTTTTTCCATTTCATGAAAAATTCCAATATCATGAAGCAATCCTCCTAATGCCGCACACTCAATTTCTCTCTCATCCCACTTTAACCATATTGCAATCTGCTGTGCTAAGATAGATACACTGACCATATGCTGATACAACTGTATTTCCTGCTGCTTTATTTCTTCTAAAATAGCAGATACTTTTTGCACTTCTTCCAGTTTTTCAACTGCCTCATTCACTCTCTCTAACAATGCCTTTATATCAAAGCCTTTTAGCACTACAATCTCTTTCAAATTTTCAGAAAAATCAGCTTCTGTTATAATTATACTTTGCATTATTACACCAACCTTTCTTTTTACTTATTTTTAGTACCATAGAAACATTTCTTCAGATATTTCATCCTATATATTACTGTTTTCAGGTATATTTTAGATTATTTCTAGTACCATACTATCATATTGCATATTTATAAACAAGCTATTATTTAATACACGCTAAAAAACTCTGCAAGCGTTCACTCTTTGGATGTTCAAATACTTCTTCCGGTATTCCTTCCTCTTTGATAATTTTTTCATCAAAAAACATGACACGATTTGCCACTTCTTTTGCAAATCCCATTTCATGTGTCACAACCACCATCGTCATCCCCTCTTTTGCTAAATCCTTCATCAGAGATAATACTTCTCCCACCATCTCAGGGTCTAACGCAGAGGTCGGCTCATCAAATAATAAAATTTTCGGATTCATCGCCAATGCACGAATAATGGCAATACGCTGTTTCTGCCCTCCTGAAAGCGTATCCGGATAAGCATCTGCCTTATCACTAAGCCCTACACGTTTCAGCAACTCCATTGCCAATTTTTCTGCTTCTTCCTGATTCATATGTCCTGTTTTTATCGGTGCAAGTGTAATATTTTCAAGAATTGTCAGATTCGGAAATAAATTAAAATGCTGGAATACCATGCCTACTTTCTGACGGATTTTATTAATATCCACCTTTTTATCTGTAATATTTTCTCCATCCACATAAATTGCTCCACCCGTTGGCTGTTCCAACAAATTTAAAGTACGGATAAACGTAGATTTTCCACAGCCCGATGGTCCAATGATTGCAATAATATCCCCTTTATAAATTTCTGTATTGATATGTTCTAAAACAACATCCTTTCCGAATGCCTTTGTCATATTTTCTACTTTAATAATACATTCCTTAGTCATATACCTGTCTCTCATTCTTCTTTAAATTTTTCTCAAGTTTCCGAACTCCTGCTGTTAAAAACATAACAATCACCAAATAAATCACCGCTACGGTAATCAACGGTAAAAATGCCTGATATGTATTGCTTCGAATAATATTTCCGGCCATTGTTAAATCCTGTAAACCAATATAGCCTGAAATCGCTGTTTCCTTAATCAATACGATAAATTCATTTGCTAAAGACGGCAATGTATTTTTCAATGCCTGTGGCAAAATTACATAACGCATCGTCTGACTGTGTGTCAGTCCCAAACTTCTTGCACCTTCAAACTGCCCTTGGTCTAATGACATAATACCGCCTCGTAAGATTTCTGCCACATACGCACCTGAATTAATACCAAAGGCAAGTGCTGCTACAATTACCTTATTAATATTCGTCGATGCAAAAATAACATAATAAATAATCAACAACTGTATCATCGCAGGCGTACCACGGATAATGGTTAAATACACATGACAAATCCCATTTAACAACTTCATGCTTCCTGTTTTATCATGCGTTGCACGAATAATCGCTATACAAAAACCAATTGCTACACCAAGTACCACTGCCAGTAAAGAAATTAACACCGTATTTCCTAAACCCTGTAATAAGTACACATAACGGTTATCTTCGATAAAACACTGATAAAAACTATCCTTTAGCGATGCCACAGCACCATTATTACCATTTCTTACAATAATCACCTGTTTAGAAGTCGTATATGGGTCAGAAAAATTAATATTTTTCAAACGGTCTTCGGTAATCGTCATACCAGCCACGCCAATATCCGCTTTTCCACCCTGTACAGCAGTGATAATGGAATCAAACTCCATATCCTCAATCACCAGCTTTTTATTGAGCTTATCTGCAATTGCTCTTGCCATTTCTGCATCAATACCTACAATACTATTATCTGCATAATATTCATACGGTGGAAATGCTGCATTCGTCGCCATCACAAGCTCTCCATTTGCATAATCTAACCCTTCAGGGCTAATATATGCAAGACCTTCCACTTCGTCCTCTGTAATATAGTGACTGATAATCATATCCAAAGTGCCGTCGGCAACCAGTTCTGCCAGTGCCTTATTAATATCTTCTTCCAGACTCTCATTTCCCTTTGCAATGACAATTGCATATTCCTCTAAGGTAAATTCTTCGTCCAAAATACTCAAGTCACTGTTGCGTTTCACATATTCCTTTGCAGGCTGTTCATCAATGATAACACAGTCAATTTTACCATTTTTCAGAGATGAAATTGCATCATTTCCTTTATTGTAACGCTCAACAACCGTTCCTGCATCATCTCCTTCGTAATCACTGGCATAGGTATCTCCTACCGTACCAATCTGTACACCAATCTTTTTTCCCTCTAAATCTGCTGTACTTTTAACATCAGAAGCACCTGCTTTTTGACCACAGCCTGCCAGTACCACTGTTAAAAGTATTAACATAAATCCTATTTTCTTTTTCATCTTTCCTCTCATTCCTCTGTCGTAACCTATTCCGTACTTTCATAGTTACGATGCAAAAATCTATTTTAAATTGCTTGCACAATTATGTATAATTGTGCTGCAATGAGATTTAAGCTGCCTTTGGCAGTATGCACACTTGAATCACTTTCTTTTGTTCAAAACAGCAAGTGTTTTGAACTGCTCTGAATAGTTACCCTCTATCTATATTTATAAAATATGCCTGCCGATATCCTTGTTTAAGTGCCGGCAGGCACAAATTCTATTATTCTGCCTGATTTTGTGTCAAATATGGGAAAAATAGTTCACTCTGTTTTTCCAAATCAAACATATTGTTATACTGTAACGTTTCATACTTATTAATCCATTCGGCTTCTTCGCCCTCTGCATCCGTAATATACTTATACTTTCCTTCTGAAATAGAATAATATCCTCTTGAATTAATCGCAGGAATATACTCCATCAACTCCATAAGAAACTGATTATACGCCGGAAGCGGCAAGCCTGCTCTCTCTAATGCTAAGGTTGCTAAGTAATTAATACTACTCATTTCTACCTCTACTTCCTCCGTATCATAATTTGTCCAAATGAAAAATGGAATCGTATACAAATCCTGAAGCTGATTTAACTCTAACCCGGATAATCCTTTTCCGTTCAAAATTTTATAAAATCTGGATTTTAAGCTCGGCAGATGGTCACCAAAATACACAATTTCTACCGGTTCTTCCACATTTTCAAAATAAGTAATAAACTTCTCCAATGCCTTATCACTAGTATTTAATAATGACAAATACTGGTTTGCATCCTCATAATTCGCACTGCCGTTTAATACCTGAATATTTTCCGGGAAGGTATCATATTTTTCCGTATATCCACCATGGTTTTGCATAGAAATACTCATAATAAATAAGTCTTCATTTCCTGACTTACTCTCAAAACGCTCAATAATCTTATTGTAATACTCCTCATCTGAAATATATCTTCGTACCATTTCATTTTCATCATAATGGTCGAGGAAATACATTTCATCAAAGCCCATATCAGGATAAACCAGATTTCTACTCCACCCCGTATTATAATAAGGATGCATTGCAACACAGGTATAACCGAAATTCTTCATCGTAGAGACCAAAGTCGTTGGTTCTTCTGTAATATACTGCTGATATACCACTGCTCCATCAGGCAAAAATGCCATCGAATTACCAGACATAAACTCCCATTCTGAGTTGGCTGTCTTTGCACCATAGACAGAAGACAATGCATAACCCTTTATCGTATTTTCTTTTAACGAATTATAAAACGGTGTCACCTCTTGATTTGTCTGTAAATCACCTACCACCGATAAATCAGCATACGATTCACTCATAATTACAATCACCGTTGGCTTTTCTTCCGGTTCCGTACCGTTCAAAGGTGTATATTGTGCCTCTAACGCAGCCACAGCCTCTTTGGAATACCCTTCTGGCGGTTGTACAAAATAGTCTCTGATACTAAGCACAAAGTTTAAAATATAACCATTTCGGTAACTTCCCTTCTGCTCCCACGTTTCCGTCACCGTATCTGCTGTCGCATTCGCAATATACAAACTGCCTGCAAGTGCCACAGACACACAAATGACACGCATCATCAATTTCTTTTTCTTATCTTTAAAGGATATGTTGCACTTATGCACCAACGCCGTAAATAAAACTGACAGCAAAATGACATACACTGCTCTGTTATCAATCGTAAATGTATAATTTCCTGCCACACTAAGCCCCGTAGCTGCCGAACGAATATCACTAAAAATAAATTCATTCCCACGGAACATAAATACAAAGTAATTGACACCTGCCAAAAGCATCAATGCCGTATGTGAAATAAAACAGGTCAGCCCTAAATGCTTGGTAAATACCTGTACTGTTGTATAAAATACCATACAGCACATAATATTCAGCCACAACTTATCATCTTTAATCTTTGCCCGCAGCTCTGCATCTAATAATAAATACTGTACCAAATGTGTTGTAAAAACACTGCCAAACCCAATGCCCAGAGTCGTAAAAAGCCACGCCAACGAGTCTTTCCACTCTACTACCAGCCATTTAATTCCCGTATAAGCCGCCAAAAATCCAATCAATGCCCACAAAGAAAAACGCATTTGAGCATACACTACCACTGACAATACTGTCATGATAATCATCCAATAAATATCTTCTTTTTCAAATTTTAATCTTATCTTCATCTCTTATCTATTTCCTAAAAATTTGTAACCGTTCAGTCCACGCCATTCGCAAAAGCGACTTCGTCGCATTCCTGTTGCTTCGCAACTAATTTTGCTCATAAAATGGCGTTCCACTCATAGACAACATCATATCCTCATTCATGCAAGCATAATTCGTCTACGATGTTGTCTATGGCTGAACTGTTACAAAAAATTCCTGTATTTGTCCTTCAATAGTCTTCATCAAACGAGTTCTTGCTTCCACACTTGCCCAAGCAATATGTGGTGTAATAATCAAACGATTACTGTCTTTTATCCGAAGCAGTGGATTTTCCCTGCTCATCGGCTCTACTGCCAGTACGTCCAAGCCTGCTGCCGCAATCTGCCTTGTATCTAATGCTTTTGCCAAATCTTCCTCTACCACAATTGGTCCTCTGCCAAGATTTAAGAAAATGGCTGTGTTCTTCATCTTTGCAAATGCTTCTTCATTCATCAGCCCCTTTGTATTCTCATCCAACGGAGCATGAACCGATACAATATCTGACTTTGTTAATAAAGTGTCAAATGAAACCCTCTCATATTCAGGCTGACTATTTTTTCCTGAAGTCGAATAATAGATAACCCTGCATCCAAACGCTTTTGCAATATCTGCAACTCTTTTTCCAATATTACCCAATCCGATAATTCCCCATGTTTTCCCATGCAACTCATGGAACACATTTTCAAAGTGTGTAAAAATCGTATCTTCTACATAACGCTCTGTCTTTACATAATTATCATAATAAGCCAGCTTTTCTAATAAGAAAAATAACAATCCAAACGTATGCTGTGCCACTGATTCTGTGGAATACCCTGCCACATTCCGCCATGCAATTCCGCGTTTTGCCAAATATTCCTTATCCAGATTATTTGTACCTGTCGCTGTCACACAGACTAACTTTAAATGCTCTGCTTCACCAATGGATTCTTCATTAATCTGCACCTTATTTAAAATAATTACATCTGCGTCTCTCGTACGCTCTCTTGCTTCTTCTGTCGAAGAAAAGCCATATTTCACCACCTCGCCAAGCCTGTCAAAGCCGGACAAATCAATGTCCTCCCCTATCGTCTTGACATCCAAAAAAACTATTTTCATCTCCCATTCTCCCATCTATTTTATACACTTTGTATTTGTAGAATTTTTAACAATCTATTACATACAAAGTTACTCCTCGTATTTCCTTCACTTGCACAATCATCCCTGCTTCATAAACTTTTCCATCTTCATACGCACGAGCCGTCCACTCCTGTCCTTTATAAACAGCCGTTCCCGTTCCTTTTCTATTATCCACTGTTTCTATCAGACAAACTTTTTCTCCCAATACCGTCTCATAATTTGTCTTAACCAACCGAGGCTTCATATATTTTAATGCCCATGGTCTCGTAAAACAAATCAAAACAGCAGATACAATAATAAACAAAATTACCTGAACATAACTATTCAGTCCTGCTAACTGTGCTATCAATCCAGCCAACGCACCTCCTGCAAACCAAATCGCAGTCAGCCCGACTGTTCCAATTTCTATAGCCACTAAAATTAAGATTAATGCAATCCAAAAAATCGTTCCTGTCATTTTTCCTCTCATTCTGTATTATAATTTACCCACTTTTACATTTAACATTATACCATTCAAAAAAAAACTCGTCTACTATTCTATTTCTTAATTCACTCTTAATATTCATAAAGTTTTTTAGCAATTATGCCGAAAAACACTATAATACAAAGTAGAAAGGGGTCTTATTATGGCAGCTACAGCTAATACCGCAGTAAGTTTATCCGAAGCTTATTATCTTCGTAGTTTTTATAAATCCAATCGGGATGCTTCTACCACAAGCAAAAGAAGTGAATTATCAAGCGGAAGTCTTTCACAAGCAGATGCACAAGCTCTGCGTACCGCAGTTCGTAAACTTCGCAACTTCAACATGGAAGATGACACCGACGACGGTGAAAACATCTATTCCAGTGTTTCTGCTTTTTTAAAAACCTATAACAATGCCTTAGATTCATGCAGTAATTCCAGTGATTATTCCTTAAACCGTTATTCTAAACAATTGAAAAATTTAGCAAAAGAATATGCCGAGGAATTAAAAGACATCGGTGTTACTATTAAATCTGACGGCACATTAGAAAAAAATGAAAACCTGCTCAAATCAGCCGATGTCTCTGACATCAAAAAACTCTTTGGAAAAGATGCTCAATTTACAACGAAAACCTCTAATTACGCAAAACGCATCCATACCAAATCAGCTGACCTCATCTACACAGAGCTGACCAAAACAGGGCAGCATGTTAATTATACCTCATAAGAACAAAAAAAGCCGTTGGAATTTTCTCCGACGGCTTTTAGCATTACTTCCACTCATAAGTAATGCTAATCTCATTTCCTTTCACATCCACCTTCGCATAAGCTCCTGATACCATCGGCATCATCGGTGCTAAATGCCCAATATCCAAATCCATAATGATTGGTACTTGATATTCTTTTAACAAATCCACTACTGCATTATACTGATTCAGCCCCATAAAATCCTGTCCATACACCAACGGTCTTCCAATCAAAAAACCTTTCACATGCTGAAACCATCCTGCGTGTTTCATCTGCCAAATTGCACGCCTAATAGCCATGACATTCAGTTCACAGCTTTCAATAAACCAAATGATACCATCTTGCTTATAACGTTCAGTAAATCCTTTCACATCATCATATTCTGTCCCCAAAAGTGTTACCAAACAATCCATACAGCCGCCGACCAAACGTCCCTCAAAATCTATACTTGCAACAGCTATATTTTCTTTCATCCTTTCTTTCGGCACAAAAGAACGAATTACCGTTTTTTCCTTTAAATTATATGATACAAGTGGATGTTCCTTATCCTTTAAAGAGTCTTTCTCCCAAAGTCCATAACCGGAAACCTGAGTCCGTTTACCACAAAGCAACTCGTAAGCATCGTACAAACTCTCATGCCACTCCTCCATACCAAATGTCTGAGCACAAGGTCCATAAATTGCTGCCGTATCACAAAGTGTTGTTAATAAAAATGTCATATTCGTATTATCCGAATATCCCATAAACCACTTCGGTTCTGCTGCCTGAACTGCCTTAAAATCTACTTTACTTATTGTTTCACACATCAGTTCTCCACCGCCTACGGACATTAACACATCGTTATCCACACTGCAATAATATTCCGTTAACTCTTTTCCACACGCTTCCGGTGTATTACTGATACCAATTCCTTTTCCTTCGTAACAGTTTGGTCCTAAATCCAAACCATGCCCCAGTGCCGCAAACTTCTCTAAAGCACTATGAAATGCCGTTTTATAAGGTTCTGCATTACAACCAAACGAAGGTGCCACAAATCCAATTGTACCCTTCTCCTGTAAAAATTTTGGATATCTCATACTCTTTCCTTCTCTCTTTTTCTTCCATTTTATCCTGTTTTACAAATCCTTACAATAGCTACCTATCAGTTCTGCACACTTTTCTTGTCCCATAGAGGCATCCAGACAAATATTATAATTATGTGAATCTCCCCAGTTCTGGCCGGAAATATTTCGGTAATACGCTGCTCTTGCTTCATCGGAATGTGTAACATTCATAGCTGCCGATTCTGCCGTATCGCCATACATTTCCATAATGTTATGCACACGGTACTCTTTCGGTGCATGAATAAAAATGCGAACCACATTCTCATAATCTCTCAAAACGTAATCTGCGGCTCTTCCTACAATCACACAGGCTCCATTATCTGCAATTTTGCGAATAATCTGTTCCTGTGCAATCACAGCCTGCTGAACTACATTTGTACTCAAGTATAAATCATGTAAAATATGTGGTGCATTGGTATTTAATTCTGAAATAAATTCTTTATCCAAACCACTTTCCTGTGCTGCTAAAACTGTCATTTCTTTATAATAGAATGGAATACCCAACTGTTCTGCAACCAACTTTCCAATCTGCTTTCCCGCAGTTCCATGTTCTCTGGCAATGGTAATAATAGTTCCTTCACAAGAAGGTTTAATCACCAATTCATCTGCTGATTCTACTGCCACATCTTTATTTAATTCACGGAAAAACGGAATCGTTAATCCCAATATAACAACCACTGCTGCTAAGTCTGCAATTGGTGCAGCAAATAAAATACCATGAATACCGGTTCCTGCCTCAGACTTTTCTAAGAAATAAGGCAAAAGAAGTGCCAATGGAGTGAAACATACAATGTCACGAACCAAAGATGCTACAACTGCATGCACAGATTTACCAATGGACTGGAAAAAGACAGCTGTCATTTTTACCAGACAGGTAATTGTCATTAATGACAAGTAAATACGGAAGGTTTTTACTGCAAACTCCTGATATAAGGCATCTCCTGAACCAAAAATACCAATGACTACCTGCGGACAAATTTCAAAGATTAATGTTGCGATAACTCCCACAATCAATGTAGATTTCAAAACTATTTTATAAGTTTCACGAACACGGTCCATTTTTTTCGCACCATAGTTATATCCAAAAATTGGCTGTCCGCCTAACACAATCCCGGTTACAATATTACAAACTACCGTATAAACCTTTGTCTGAATACTAAATACCGAAATCGGAATATCCGGTCCATATTTAGAAAGTGCCCCATAACGAGCTAATGTCATATTACAAACCAATGATAATACTACAATGGATATCTGTGTCACAAACGTTGCTGCTCCCAGCGAAACAGTATTACGCAAAATCGCCTTATCCGGAATAAAGCTGCGTTTTGTCAGCTTAAAATTCTTTGGTTTCAAGAAATATACGGCACAAATTACAAAAGAAGCTACCTGTCCAATCACAGTTGCCCATGCCGCACCGGCAATTCCCCATTTTAATAAGAAAATAAAAACCGGGTCTAAAATAATATTGATAATTGCACCCGTAAGCATTGCTGTCATAGCAAACGCCGGGCTGCCGTCTGCACGAATCATACTATTCATGACATTCAGCAATAAATAAAACGGGAAAAATGCTGCTACAATTTTAAAATATTCAACCGCCATGCCGATTGTCTGATTAGAAGCTCCAAATACACGCATCAAAGGTGTTGCAAAAATCTCACAGATTACCATAAGTACAATACTAATTAACAATGTTGCCGTAATCCCTGTTCCAACACACTTATGAGCGTTCTCTGTATCCTTACGTCCTGCACAAATGCTTAAATAAGATGCTGCTCCATCTCCTACACACCATGCAAATGCATTCGCAATACAAATAACGGGAAAAGATACACCCGTTGCTGCATTACCTAAATATCCCAGTTCACTGTTACCAATAAAAATTTGGTCTACAATATTGTATAATGCACTAATCAAAAGTCCCATTACACATGGAATCGAAAATTTCAATAAAAGTTTTGAGATTTTATCTTCTCCTAACATTCTGCTTTCCTGATTTGTCTCCATCTCTGCCTCCTTATCCTAGTAAAACTATCATTCAAAGCAAGCAAAAACTACCGTAGCAGTTTTGCTATCAAATCTCTTAAAAGACTTATAGCCAAACTATTACGGTAGTTTGTAGAAACATTCATCCGATTATGAATTTATATAAGTATCGTAATCATTCAATATTTTCGTGTAACTATTCAGTGCCTTCATAGTTACGATGCAAAAATTCATTAAAAATTACTTCGCAATGGAATTTTTGCACACTTGAATCACTTTCTTTTGTTCAAAACAGTAAATGTTTTGAACTGCTCTGAATAGTTACATCTTCGTTATCATAACCATCTATTGAATCATTACTAAGAATCTATTTTTTTGCCACACGGCATTATAGCATAACGTTTTTTCAGAAACAAGTCCCTATTTTGGGAAAAAATTTGTAACAGTTCAACCCACGCCATTCGCAAAGGCGACTTCGTCGCTTTCCCATTGCTTCGCAACTAACTTTGCTCATAAAACGGCGTTCACCTCATAGACAATATCATAATCTCATTCATGCAAGCATGATTCGCTTATGATATTGTCTATGGCTGAACTGTTACAAAAATTTCTTTTACCATTCTTCCGCAAGGTCATAGATTAACTTCTCTGTCTTCTCCCAGCCAAGACATGGGTCTGTGATGGATTTACCATAAATATGCTCTCCGATTTTCTGAGTACCATCTTCGATATAGCTCTCAATCATCAGACCTTTTACTAATTTATGAATATCTTTCGATACCTTACAGCTATGCATAATATCCTTGCTAATACGAATTTGTTCTTCGTACCGTTTTCCGGAATTAGAATGATTAGTGTCAATAATTACCGCAGGATTCGCAAATTTCTTTTCATCATATGCTTCCAACAAATGCTGTAAATCTTCATAATGATAATTGGGCATATTCCGTCCGAACTTATCCACATATCCTCTTAAAATGGCATGTGCCAGTGGATTTCCGGGAGTCTGTACTTCCCAGCCCCTATATAAAAACATATGGCTGCTCTGTGCCGCCGTAATGGAATTCATCATAACCGAAATATCTCCGCCTGTCGGATTTTTCATACCTACCGGAATTCCAATTCCACTAGCTGTCAGACGATGCTGCTGGTCTTCTACAGAACGTGCCCCAACTGCTACATACGCCAATAAATCAGATAAATATCTATGATTTTCCGGATAAAGCATTTCATCTGCACAGGTAAATCCTGTTTCCTCTACTGCTCTTGTATGAAGCCCACGGATTGCAATAATCCCCTTTAACATATCCTCTTTTTTCTCCGGGTCTGGCTGATGGAGTAAACCTTTGTAGCCAATACCTGTTGTTCTTGGCTTATTTGTATAAATTCGTGGAATAATAAAAATTTTATCCTCTACCTTATCCTGCACCTTACGCAAGCGAGAAATATAATCAATCACAGCATCTTCATTATCAGCCGAACAAGGTCCGATTACTAAAATCAGCTTATCTTCTTTTCCTTCAAAAATATCTCGAATCTCATTATCACGAGCCTCTTTAATCTCTGCAATTTTCTGGCTTACCGGAAATTCTTCCTTCAATTCTTGTGGAGTCGGAAGCTTTCTGATAAATTCCATATTCATTTCCATTCTAACCATCCTGCCTTTCCATATTCTTACATTTCTAGTAACCATTCCACACCCTCATAGTTACGATACAAAAATCCATTAAAAATTGCTGCACAAATTGTAACACAATTTTACAGAATTGTGTTGCAATGGGATTTTAAGCTGCCTTTAGCAGCATTCACACCTGAATCATGTTCTTTTATTCAAAACAGCAAGTGTTTTGAACTGCTCTGAATAGTTACCTTTCACCTGTAACACTTTAACGCTTTAAAGTTGTGCTATGTCAAATAATAACTCCCCGTTAGATTTTTGTCAATACTTTGACACTTTAAAGTGTCAAATCATTAGTTTGCATAAATTTTTTTCAAAAATTTGTACAAATTCACATAATCCAATACAATCCTCATTATCAAAACGTGCCAAACTTGGACTATCAATATCCAACACACCAAATATCTCTCCATCTCTATGAATCGGAAGTACAATTTCTGAATTAGAAGCAGAATCACACGCAATATGTCCTGGAAATTCATGCACATTCTCCACTAACATCACTTCATCACGCTCTACTGCTGTTCCACAAACACCCTTTCCAACTGCAATTTCAATACAAGCTGTTTTTCCTTGAAATGGTCCTAATACCAGTTTTCCCTGTTCC
>CAYMHX010000027.1:0-10305 GCA_964390325.1 uncultured Roseburia sp.
TTGTTTGGAAGATGAAGGAGTGGATATGAGTTTGGTTAATGCAGTGGCAGATGATTGTAATGCGGCATTTCGGCAATGGCAGTTTAAGGAAACCGTAGAGTTAGAACATCAAAAGCAGGAACTAAAAGAGGAACGCAGACAGTTAGAGCAGGAACGCAGCGAATTTGAAAAAGAGAAAAAAGAATTTGAGATGAATAAGAAGCTGGAAGACAAGCGTGCAGAGTATGAAAAGCATCTTTTTGAAATGAAATGGAAGGTGTTAGAGGGAGAACTGAAAAAACTGGCTGCTGAAAAAGAACAAATAGAGAAACAGCGAGATTTTTATCGTTTTGTGAATCAATATAATGCGAATGAGGGAAATTCTTCAAAAGTGATTCGGGGAGAATTATTTTTTTGTGGTGTGGATAATGAAGAAGCGTTGAAGAAACGTTATAAGGATTTGATAAAAATTTATCATCCGGATAATCTAAACGGAGATAAAGATACCATTCAAGAGATTAATATGGAATATGAAAAGATGAAGACATTATATGAATAAGAAAACAGAGAGGTTTGTATAAGGAATACAGACGTCTCTGTTTTTTCTATAATGTGAAATAAGGTAATTATTCAGAGCAAGGGCGGGAAGTAGATAAATATTATTTTTGTAACAAATTTGAAAAGAAATAATAAGAAAATCTTAATCTTTCATATCTTGCAATTTATGGAAAATTTATATACAGTAATGATATTAAGGAAATTTTGGTAACTATGTAAGAATATGATTCAAGAGTACAAAAATAATGGTTCTTTGTTTTTTATAGAAAGACATTTTGAAGGTTAGTTTTGTAAATGTCTTTGTTGGAAAGACGTTTTTGTGCAATATGTATAATTAAAATTGTAAGGTGGAATGGAGGACTGGAATGAAGAAATTAAATTTAAAAAGAGGAGTGGCAGCAGCACTTGTATGTTGTATGGGATTTGGGCTGATGGCCTGCGGTAGTAAGGAAACGACAAGTTCGGATGTGAAATTTTATCGTGCAAATTATCAGGAGGATTTGCCGGATACTTTTAAGAATTTAAGTAATACACCTATTTTAAATGGTGATACAGTGTATTATGCGGCTAATAGTGAAGATTATACAAAATATGGAGTCTATTCTTATAATATGTCTACAAAGGAAAGCCATACTTATTTTGTAAATGAGGAAGGTGGAGAAGGCGTACAGACAGAAGGTATGTATGTAGACCAGTATACCGTAGATAATGAGGGAAATATTTATCTTTATGTACAGGCATGGTCTGTAGATACCACTTCTTTAAAGGAATGGACAAATGCTTCATTAGATGATGTATTAAATTTTATGGTGGAAAATTGGGGTGCTTCAGATACTGACGTGGCATTGCAGGAATGGAATGAATATTATTTAAAGGCATTTGAAGAAGCGGAACAATTTAAAGATGCAGATGGAAATTTAGATTATAATAAGATTTTAAATTACTGGACAGCTTCAAATCTTCCTAGAACCTATCAGTATGAAGTGAAAAAAATGGATAACAATGGAAATGAAGTGTATACAATGCCGGTAGAAACAGAAAATGAGGAAATGTATTCATATGTGATTGATATGGTTGCGGCAAATGATATTTTATATATGTATATGAATCAGTATACCAATGATGGTTCATCAGATGAATATTTTGTGACAGCCTTTGATGAAACCGGAAAGCAGACTGGAACATGTATGCTGGATAATTATGGAAATGGGTTAGTAGCATTAGCAGATGGCAAAGTAGGTGCGTTAGCATGGAATGCAGATTATACAGGATATTTGATAAATGTGATTGACCCACAGACAATGAAGGTTTCAGAAGAAATCAATCTTGGAGAAACTTATGTGAATGAAATTTCATCTCTTGATGAAAAACATTATTTGATTTCTGATGGAAGTGCGATTTATAAATTAAATGCTTCTACATTGGAGAAGGAATTGTATTTAAACTGGGTAGATGCCAATATTACCAGTAATAGTGTAAGAAGTTATCAGGTATTGGAAGATGGAAGAATTTTAGTAGTAACAGAAAGTTATGATTATACGACTTATCAGCAGGTAGATGAAATTGCATTTATTGAAGAAATTCCAGCTGAGGAAGCTGCGAATATAAAATCTATGACCTTAGCATGTATTTATACGGATTCTGAATTAGAGCAGAGAGTAATTGAAACGAATAAGAAAAATCCGGATACAAGAATTCGTATTAAACAATTCTATGAAGAATATTCAGATATGGATTATGAAGATGCAATGGCAGGTTTTATGACAGCAATTGCTTCTGACCCGGAAGTGGATATTGTATATTTTAATGGTATATCACCATATGAACATATGATGAACTTTGCGTCAAAGGGATTATTGATAGATTTAAATCCATTTTTTGAGTCAGATGAGGATTTAAAGCGTGAAGATTTTATGGGCAGTGTCTTAGATGCTTGTACATATGACGAAAAACTCGTTGGACTTCCAACTGGTTTTAGTGTAAGTACCGTTCTTGGTAAGGTTTCAGATGTCGGAACAGAATCGGGATGGACATTTGCAGAAATGAAGGAATTGTTAGCTTCAAAAGAAGAAGGAACACAGCTATTTTATGGTGCAACCCGTGCATGGGCATTGGAAATGTGTATGAACTTAGGATATAAGCAGTTTATTAATATGGAAACGTTAGAATGTAATTTTGACAGCCGGGAATTTATAGATGTTTTAGAATTTGCAAATCTGTTTCCGGAAGAATATAAGTGGGTCGAAGGAGAAGATGAAACAATGCTGTTAAACAGTGGTAAGGTGCTTTTAGCAGCGTATGACCTTTCGGATTTTGCAGAAATTCAGTTGTATACAGAAATTTTTGGAGAAGAATTGACATATATCGGTTATCCAACAACAGACGGAAATGGTGCAATGATGAGCCTTGGTGCAAGTTTTGGTATTACAAAGAATTGTGAAGAACCAGAGGCAGCATGGAAATTGATTCGTGGATATTTTCTTCCAAAAGATGCAGACAGCGATTATTATAGCAGTTATAATTTCTCAATTCGTCAGGATGAATTTGATAAGTTTTGTGAAAATGCAATGTCTGAGGATAATAATGGAAGCTGGGGCTGGAATGATTTTATGGTAGAAATTAAGCCGGCAACACAGGAACAGGTAGATGAAGTAAAAGCGTTAATTGCAGGTATTACAGCAGTAGATGGTGCAGTTTCCAGTGAAATAATGAATATGATTAATGAAGAAGCGGCAGCGTATTTCTCTGGTCAAAAGAGTGTAGAGGAAGTGGCAGAAATTATTCAAAGCCGTGTATGGGTATATTTAAGTGAAACAAATTAAACATTTACAGAAAAGAGAAAAAAAGAAGAAAGCTTTTCATAAGAAGCAGAAAAAGGATAAGGTGGCAGGTTTTTTCCTGGCACCTAGCCTTATCGGGGTATTATTATTTTTTGTGCTGCCGTTTTTGGTGGTGATTTATTATTCTTTTTTGGATAATTCGATTAGCAAAAAATTTGTAGGGTTTGCAAATTATATCAGTGTGTTGAACAATCGTGCTTTTCAGACGGCAGTAGGAAATACGTTGCGGTTTTCTGTGATAGCAGTTCCGTTGGCTGTGATACTTGGACTTGCCTTGGCAATGCTGCTTGATTATGGGATTCCTATGCGAAGTCAGTTAAGAAGTGCTTTTTTAACTCCTCTTATGGTGCCGATTGCCTCAGTAGTATTAATTTTTCAGGTATTATTTGAGTATAATGGTGTGGTAAATGAATGGGTGCTAAAGTTTGGCGGTGAGCGGATTGACTGGCTGAAATCGTTTCCGGGGCTATTTGTAATCGGTTTGTTATTTTTATGGAAAAATCTGGGCTATAATATGATTTTATTTTTATCAGCACTTGGAAATGTTCCAAAAGATGTCGTGGAGGTTGCAAAATTAGATGGTGCAGGAAGCTTTCGAATATTTTGGCATATTAAGTTACGTTATTTGTCACCGATGATTGTATTTACCACTATTCTTTCCATTATTAATTCCTTTAAGGTATTTCGAGAGATATATCTTTTGACAGGTGAATATCCGGTAGGGGCATTGTATATGTTACAGCATTATATGAATAATACCTTTGCATCTGCAGATTATCAGAAGCTTTCGACAGCGGCAATTTATATGTCGATTGTAATGATTATCATTATTGGGGCAATGATTTTATTTGAAAATCACTATGGAAAGGATATTGAGGAAGAATGACGAAAAAGAAAAAAAGAAGGGAACTGGCAGCAAAGGCTGTTTTAACATTTCTGGCAGTAATTACAGCGGTGGTTTTTCTGACTCCGATTGTGTTGACGGTTACGAACTCTTTTATGTCAGCTTCAGAAATATCCTCTAATTATGGAGTGATTTTTAAAAATGCGGTCAGTGGCGAAAAAGTATATGTTTCACAAACCGTAAATCTGAAATTTATTCCGGATATGGTGACCTTTTCGCAGTACATAACAACGTTATTTAAAAGCCCTGATTATTTATTAAAGTTTTGGAATTCAATGATTTTGGTCGTGCCGATTGTGGTATTTCAGTTGATTGTTGCAGTGTTTGCAGCATATGGATTTACAAGGGCAAAAGGAAAATTGGTTGGAATTGTCTTTTTTTCTTATGTGATTTTAATGATGATGCCATATCAGGTGACTTTAGTTCCAAATTATTTGGTATTAGACTGGATGCATTTATTAGATACCAATTGGGCGATTTGGCTGCCTGGAATTTTTTCACCGTTTAGTGTGTATTTGATTACCAAATATATGAAACGAATTCCGACTTCCCTTTTAGAAGCTGCTAGAATAGATGGAGCGAGTGAGTGGCAGGTATTTTCTAAAATATGTGTGCCGATTTGCAAGGGAATTGTGACATCTTGTGCGATTTTGGTGTTTATTGATTATTGGAATATGGTAGAACAGCCATTGTTATTTTTCAGTGATACGGATAAATATCCATTGTCTATTTTCCTGTCAAAGATTAATGCGAGCGAAGTGGGATTGGCTTTTGCGGTGGCAACAATTTATATGGTGCCGAGTTTATTGATTTTTTTATATGGAGAGGAACAGTTGGTAGAAGGAATTGCATATCAGGGCGGTGTGAAAGGATAAGACGTTAAAGATGAGTGAAAGAAAAGAAAAAATAAAAAGTATTGCAATTGTATTTTTAAGTATAATGTTACTATTAACCTTTTTTTCAAATACGATTATGAATTATTCGCTGGTGGAAGTAAGTACGCAGGCGATTTATGGCGGTACGATTACTACGAAGGTACGCGGAAGCGGTACAGTAACAGCAGAAGAAGGCATTTTAGTAGAAGCAGATTCGGGAAGAAAAATAGAAACTATCAATGTAAGAACAGGTGCAGAAGTGGAAGCTGGTGATGTATTATTTACATTGGGAGCTGGAGAAAGTAAGGAATTAAGTGCGGCAAAAGAGGCTTATGAGTCTGCAAAAAATAGTTATGAAATTGCCATTTTACAGGCAGGTATTACGGTGGAAGAACGTCAGGTGATTGAGTCAGGAAGTTATGGCTCTTTGACAGATAGACAAAATTCTTTGGTGTCGGCAGAAGCAGCAGTAAAAGAGTTACAGGAAAAGTATGATGCTATGATGGCTGAAATAGAAGATAAAAAGATGGAAAGAGGCACAGCAGAGGAACAGGGCGATACAGTAAAAGTGGAGCAGATAAATTATGAGCTTGGCGAACTGGGCTGGAAGTGTGCAGAAGTAAAGGAAGCATTGGATAAGGCATCAGCAGAGGAAGGTCTTGCAAATACCTATGTGCAGCAGATTACATTAGGCGAGCAGTATAAGAAGCTTTGTGAATTAAGAGAAAAGATGGAAGAATTGCAGGGAGAAGGCTCGGATTCGGTGATTAAGGCACCAATGGCAGGTACGGTTACAGAAATCAATTATTATGCAGGACAGACCATTAAAGAAGATACTGTTGTAATGCAGATGAAACCAGAGAGTGAGGCGTTTACCTTACAGTTTACGGTATCTCAAAATCAGGCAAGACGAATTAAGGTGGGAGACCCGGCAGAAATTTTATATAATTGGTCGGATAATAAGATTACAGCAAAGGTAACTTCGATTGTAAAAGACCCGGCAAATCGAGAGTCAAGCATTGTAACCTGTGAATTGTCAGGTGATGTGAATGTTGGAGATTATTATACGGTATCCATTGGACAGCAGAGTTCTAATTATGATTATGTAGTGCCGACAAGTGCGATTCGAGAAGATTCGAATGGAAAATTTATTTTAACGATTGAGTCAAAGAGTACACCGTTGGGAAACCGTTATTATGCAAGAAGGACAGATGTGGAAATTATTACATCCGATGATTCCCAGTCTGCGATTACAGGTGCAATTGATGGATATGTTTATGTAATTACGACAACTACAAAACCAATTGAAGAAAATCAGCAGGTTCGTTTGGCAGAATAAAAGGGAGAGAAAGCCTATGAAGCGATATAAAAAAGAATTGGTTTTAGGAGGATTTCTTCTTGTAGTGCTTCTTTTATCTGTTTTGGAATATGGAATAACAGGAAATCTTGCAACGCAGCATTTGGCAAGCAGATGGTCAAAAGAAGAAGCGTATGCACAATTAGCGTGTTATTTTACGGAGGATGCTTATTTTACGAGAGAGCAGATTTTAGGAGTAGAGCGAGGTCTGATTACAGGAATGGAGGAAGCTTCTCTTACGGCGGAAAAAGAAAATGGAGGAAGAAATTGGCTGGATGCCTATTCGACACAGGGAGAATTAGTGATTGCATCGAATAGAGCCGTACTTTCTGTGCGTGCATTTGGAGTAGGTGGTGATTTTTTCCGGTTTCATCCATTAACTTTGTTGGATGGAACGTATTTTGATAATACGGATTTGAATGAAGATGGAGTTGTCATTGATGAAGTTACGGCATGGCAGTTATTTGGTTCAAATCATGTATCGGGTATGCAGGTAGAAATCGATGGGAAAATGTATCCGATTCGAGGTGTGGTAAGAAGTGATAAAGGACTTTTTTCAGAAGCAGTAAAAGAAGAAGAAGCTACGATTTATGTTTCTTTTGGTATTTTAGAAGGAGAAGAAGAAACGCTTCCGATTGATTGCTATGAGGTTTTGATTGCAAATCCGGTAAAGGGATTTGGGAAAGAAACCCTGATAAACGCCCTTGGTATGTTAGAGGATGAGTATGAAATGATTGAGTGTTCGGCCCGATATGATTTGCCACACCGGTTTGAGGTGATACAAGAGTTCGGAATTCGTTCGATGACAACAAAAAATATTGTATTTCCGTATTGGGAAAATCGAGCGAGAGGATATGAAGATGTTTCAGCATTGATATTGGTATTACAGATAGTTTGTTTGGTTTATCCTGTTGGCTGGCTGTTAAAAAGGGGACATTATTTTTGGAAGCATCGAAAGGAAATGAAAAAGAAAGTCTGGGAAAAGTTAAAACAGTTATTTAAAAATAGAGATACAGTGTTGAAAAATAGAAAGAAAACCGATAAAGTTAATAGTGGAGAAGCGTTATAAAATAACAAAGAGAGGCAGTACCAAATGCCTCTTTTTGAGTTTTGAGAAAAGATTATGGAAAGCGTTAGAAAGGTATTATGATTAAAATGAAACGGATTGTAATGGTAGTTGGTGGTGTGGAAACTTTAGAATATTTTTCTTATCAGATGGGGAAGACGTTTGTAGATATGGGGTATTTGGTTTTTTATTATGATTTAAAAGAAGAAAAATCAAGTGCAAAGCGTTTGAGAAAGTTTGTCCGTACAGGAGAAACAGTATTAGTAACTTTTAATTTTGAAGGTTTGGAAAAAGAAGAAGGAGTATATAGGGAAGGAATTGGATATTTATGGGACGAATATCGAATTCCATGTTATAATATTGTAGCAGACCATCCGTATTATTACCATGACAGGCTTATCGATTTGCCAAAGGAATATCATCATATCAGTATTGACCGTTTTCAAGAGAAGTATATGAAGGCGTTTTATCCGGAGTTTCATCATTTGGGATTTTTACCATTGGCGGGAACAGGCCTTGTACCATTAGAAGAAAGCGAGTGGGAGCGTCCAATGGATGTGATTATGGTGGGGAACTATACACCACCTTCGTTTTGTGAGAAGTATATTCATTGGATTAATGAAGAATATGCTGCTTTTTATCAGGGGATTATTGATGATTTGATTGCAAATCCACATAAAACGGTGGAAGAAGCAGAACTATCTGCTTGTGAAAGGGAAATGGGGTATACACCTTATGATGAAATACGAATTGCAATGCATCGAATGATATTTATTGATTTATATGTGCGTAACTATTGGCGAGGAGAAGCAGTGAAGGTTTTAGTGGAGCATGAAATCAACGTGGATGTGTTTGGAAAGGGTTGGGAGGAATTGGAATGTGATAGACCGGAATATCTTCATATTCATCCACAAACGACTTCGCTTGCCTGTTTAGAGCATTTACAGAGGGCAAAAGTTTCTTTGAATGTGATGCCTTGGTTTAAAGATGGGGCACATGACAGGGTATTTAGCTCTATTTTAAATGGTGCAGTCTGCGTGTCGGATAAGAGTAAATATTTGTGCGAGGAGTTGAAAGAAGGGGAAGGAGTCTGCTATTATGAGTTAGAAAAATTAAATGAACTTCCTCGTATTGTAGGAGATTTATTGCAGAATAAAGAAAAAAGAGGTACTATGATAAAAAATGGAATTGAAAAGGTACGAAAAAATCATACATGGGAAACAAGAGCGAAACAGATTGTAGAATGGATAGAATCGTAATGAATAGGCAGAAAAGCAAATATTTTTTATAAAAAATACGTTACTGTTCACTCCATGACCAGCAACGATTGATTTCTGCATACAAATTCGCTTCGCGAAGCAGAAATCAACTCTTGAATCACTTTCTCCCCACGTCAATCAGCAAGTGATTGGCGTGGGTGTGAAAAGTAACAAAAATACTTCTTATTTGTGGCTTTCGTTATGAGTAAGTAGCGAATGTAACAAAAATATGTTATACTAAAATGACAAAATTACAAGAAGAAGAGTGTAAAAATAATTTTTAATGATTTTTGTATTAATATATAGGTAAATGGAAATATGAAAGTATGAAATCGTTAAGGAAAATGTGGAAAGGTATCAGGATTGGATGAAGAATAAAAGTTTTTATAGATTAATGATAACAGCCTTGGTAGGAATGAGTTTTTTATCGGGCTGTGCTGATAAAAAAGAAGAAAGTAAGGCAGTTTACCGTGAGCAGGGAATTGCATATATGGAGCAGGGGGATTATGCGAATGCTATTACAAGTTTTGAAACGGCATTGGGTCAAAAAATTGGTGCAGTAACGAAAAATGATTTGGATATTTCTTATTATAAAGCCGCTGCACAGTGTGCATCAGGCGATACGGCATCGGCAATGGCTACTTATAATGCAATTATAGATTTATATGATGATGCGTATGAGGCATATTATTTAAGAGCTTGTTTATACTGTAAAGAGGGAAATATGGAAGCTGCAAAGGCAGATTTTATCAATGCGGTGAAGTATAGTCCGAAAGAATATGAATTATATTTGAATATTTATGATAATTTAGTAGCAGTAGGAGATATAGAGGCAGGAGAAGAATATTTACGCCAGGCTTTAGAAAAGAAGGGGAAAGAAGTGGCAGATGCTGAATATCGAGGACAAATTTGTTATTTGTTGGGAGATTATGATGCTGCATTGACAGAACTTGAAAAAGCATTAGAAAAGGGAAGTACGGGAGCAAATTTATATTTGGCAAAGATTTTTGATGAGATGGGAGATGAAACATCGGCACAGGAATATTATAAAGCATATATTGCCTCTGTACCGACTGATTCTGCAGCTTTAAATGAGTTGGGCGAAATTATGATGGAAAATGGACAGTTTGCAGAGGCAGTGACGTATTTTGAAATGGCAAGCAAGTGTCCGACAGTTTCTAATAAACGTGCATTGATGCACAATTTAATTGTGGCCTATGAATATAATGGGAATTTTTATAAAGCATGGGAAGTGGTACAGGAATATGTGAAGTTATTTCCAGATGACGAGGAAGCAGAGAGAGAGTATATTTTCTTGAAAAATCGACAGATGGAGGAAGAAGTACCTGAAATAGAAGAAACAGAGAATACGGAAAGTACAGAAAACTCTGAAAATGGAGAGAAAGCAACTAATTCAGAAAGCACAGGAAACGCAGCAGGGGAAACTAATTCAGAAAGCACAGGAAA